>JAQYVQ010000527.1 GCA_030145435.1 Syntrophobacteria bacterium
CGCTGTCATTGAACCATTTCTTGAGATGGGGTTTCGTCTTGGCGTCCCATTCCGGGTTCAATCGCAGGGAAAGGAACTGGCCGTAAAGGGCGTCTAGACAGGCAAAGACCTCTTCCAGAAAATACATCTTCTCGAGGAAAAGACCGTCCAGGTCCTCTTCAACTTGATCCTTCATCTGCTTGGGTGTCCTTAAGCCCCTGACAGCCCAGAGATTCGTGTCCAGCCTGAGGAAGTACTCATTCTCGCCCATCTTGATGAAGAGCTGCGCTTCGTCGACGAGCTTACCGTGTTGAAGAGCGGTCCGGGCTTCATGGAGATCGCTCGCCTGGGTCGTGCAGATAACCCGTTCGTTTCCGTCATCCGGAAGGCTCAAGTTCAGGTGGTCGCCCAGGTGCACTTCCGCCTCCCTGCCGTCCTCCAGACGGATCTTACCATCCGCTGTTTCCGACAGGAACCACAACCAGGTCAGGAATTCATAGCCCAGGAAGCGGCCTTCGAAGAAGGCGTCGTGCGATTCGGGGGAGACGAGGGAGGTGAGCACGGCCCTTTCTCGCCCCTGGGGGGAAAGGAGCCGGAGCGCCCACCGGACGTGGAACAGGGGAATCGGGTGAAGTTGCAGGTGTGACTCGAGGTGTTCCCAGGAGGCATCGAGCATTCGCTTGCTCGTCGTGCCCATGAGCATCCATTGCCGCTGGGTGTTCCAGACAATCTGACAGGCAGAGGGCTTGGGGAGGGTTCTGTCCATCAACTGGAGAAGAACATCGTCCCTGATGCGCTGTTTTTCCTTGCGCCCGGGCCACTTTCCCTCGTGTTCGTCCCTGTATTCCTGAAAGGCGATACGGGTGTACTGCTTCAACAGGATCGGGGGAACCTTTCGTTGATCCAAACGAAAGTGAAAGGCTACGTACTCTGCCTTGTGATAGGAGGCAAAATCAAAGGAGGTGTCGAACAAGTCATCCCATGAGGAGAAGCCGGCCGATTGCGAGTGCCCCTCGGTGATGTCTTTCAAGCTTCCTGCCTTGAGCCCTTTTTCTACGGCACCCCAGAAATCCTTCCGTACAGGATCTTCAACATAAAATCTCGTGAATGTAGCAGAAGCAGATTGAATCCCCATGAACGATGTCCCCATCCTCTCTGAATATGGTTTTGAACGAGACCGACAGCATACCGAAAACGGGAGATTATGTAAGCCCCCCTGCGAACGTGCGGGTGGGTGTGGCCGTGCGGGACCGCGATACCTTGACACGGAATTGTTTTTCTCTGTATACTCCACCTCCAGATCCGCAATTCTCAAAATTCTCTCTCATCCCTCGAGGTCGGCAGGGAGAAGAGTCCCTGGTCTTCAGGGTTGAATCGTTGGACCTGCTGGTGATGCAACGATCGTGGCCTTCATCTATGAAACGTCTTGGGTCCAGGGCCGGTGTTGTTGCTCTTGTTCTTGTCGCCGCTGACCTGATCTGTACCCTCCTGTATCTCAACCAAGTAAATCAATATGCAGAAAGACCGGAAGAAGCAAAATCCGACGTGGGAATCGTTCTCTTTAGCGATTTTGAGGGGGTGAGCCTGGGTCCTGAGACGTTGCGCCGGGTGGCGTTTGCGGCTGGGATGTTCAAGAAAGGGGCATTTGACCATATCCTCTGCGCAGGGGGAGCGCGGCCCAGCAGGAATCTCTATGGCTCGGAGCTTATGAAAGAATGGTTTCTTGCCTCTGGAATACCTCCCGAGCGTATGTTCCTGGAGAGAACGTCGAATGATACTCGATCGAACCTGGAAGAGGCTTTCAAGATCGTACGAGAGATCGGCTGGCAGACGACCTGGGTGATCAGCTCCCCTCTACACATTTTTCGAGTAAAGGAAATTACACAGAACATGGACGAACCTCTGTCCGTCTTTCTGGTTGCATATTCATATAAGAGGTGTCGTCCGAAAGCAGACAAAACGACCTTGTGGTGGCAAACACACTACGAATGGGCAACCCGCCTGCTGGAAAAGATCCTCCCGGCCAGGTCTTACCAGAAGCTCATCGATCTTCTTCGAGCCTAGAGAGTCCAAACAAATCGAGACGCAAGGGACCGTCCCTGCATGAGAGTCAGCTTGGTGCCGGAAAACAGCCGGATGTTTGGGAACTAGAGGCGGGGTTGACCGGAGAGGGACGGGGGGGTATGAGTAAGGCCTAATCGGATCCTGTTGCACTCTCGATGAACACCTGAGGAGAAGGAATCCATGCGCAGCGAAGGTTCGGCAAAAGGAACTGTCTGCCTGCTGGTCTTGATTATGATCCTGGGTGGAACCCTGCGTTTCCATGAAATAGACGAGAGGGGCCCTTCCTTTTTTGATGATGGGGTCTATACGTTGGAAGGGAAATGGATCTGTTCTTTTTCGAAGGCCCTCATGTCCGGTTTGAAGCGCAAAATGGAAGAGGTACGTTCCGGCCAAGACCTGCATTCTTTCGAAGAGGAAGCCAGGCGGTTTGAGGATGATCTCGAAGGAGAACCGCCCGTATGGGGTCGTCCCGGCTTCTCCCTGTTGACCGCTTCTTGCATGAGCATCCTGGGTCCGCAGGTTTTTGCGACCAACGTGGTGTCTGCGGTTTTGGGAACCCTCTCAATACTGGGGGTATTCCTCCTGGGAAGAGCAATGTACAATGCAAAGGTTGGCTTGCTGGCTTCCTTGTTGATGGCGATTTCGGGGTACCATCTGGTCTACTCTGTTACCGGGCTATCCGATGGATCCGCCATGTTCTTCACGCTTTTCGGCTTCTTCTTCTACTACAAGAGTAAGATCGGTGAAAGGGAGGGCGGGGGCACTCTTTGGACCCTTCTGGCCGGGTTCTGTTGCGGATTGGCCTTTACCGTTCATGACCGGATGCTTTACGTGTTCCTCGTCTTGCTGCTGAACGAGGGGATTGACTATTTGTGGACGCGAGAGCAATTTCGGCGAAGGGTCAAAAAGAGCGCTATTCTCGGGGTTGCCTTCTTCCTCCCCATCGGACTGTTCGAGTTGCCTTACTACCTCGGGATGATCGTTTTACGCCATTTTGGGAAGGCTCTTCCTTTTCGGACCTACTTCGAAGAACTACTCACCCATCATATCTTCAATTTCTTGGACTTCTTCACGATCTCTTTGCTGGACGTGAGCCAATACCCGGAGTTTCAGGAAGCCGGCAGTCGATTGTGGAACTTTGTGACGTACCCCTACTTGTTCTTCCAATTCGATGGAATTCTGTTGTGCATTCTCTTCCTTGCGGGGATCGTTGCGGCAGGGCTGCAGAGAAGGTACGAGGACCGTCTTCTCTTGGTCTGGTTGATCGTCCCTTTCTTTCTGTTCAGTACGGGACTCTCAACGAACGTTCGTTACGCCCTGGTCTTTATGCCTGCCGTCTTTCTGATCGCTGCGCGTTCACTTCTGCTGCTCGAGGATCACGGACCCTGGACGAATCTTTTGGGAAGGCCGATCGGCCGAGTGGTGGTCGTTGCCTCTCTCCTGATGCTGGTGCTCAGCGGTTTGTATGCCTCTCGGGAGATTCGAGAGATGCGTTGCGCGTACGACGTACCGATTGCTTTTCTGAAGGAGCACGGGTTGAAGCACATCAGCCTCCAGTACCCGGTCACCAAGGCATACTTGGGCACAGAGAACGTAAGGGAGCCTCCTATGACAATGGAGAAGCTCTACGAATACTATCAAGAAGGGTATCGCTACTATTTGGTCGACTTTCGGAAGTTCTACCTGAGGCCGCCTTATGGGAACTCCCCGCAGGGAAAGATTGTCGAGAAAATCGAGACAGCGACCCAGCCTGTTTTTTCCTGCCGACACCCATGCTATACAAAGCCGTGCTACCTTTTTGAAATCAATGTCTTCTTCCGCCTGACGCGCAAGCTCGTCAGGGAGGCACACGAAATGGGGCTCGATGAGATCCTCATTTACGATCTTGAAGATTACTTCAACGAGAATGGGGATGCAGAGGGCTCGGAGGAGAAGCCGGTAGCGGGTTGAGTGAATCGGTTCCGGAATCACCCCTTCAGGCGGCGTACCTTCGGCGCCAGTGTTCCTTGGCCTGATACATAAAAGCCTCGAGGCGTGTGGTGATGTTGGTCTGTTCGAGGCCTTCGCAGGCATACAGGAGATAGGGGAAGCGCCCCTTGGTGTCTTGAACCATCTTGGAGAGCGCATGCACGACGGTTGTGGGCATGCACGAGAAAGGACCGATGCTGATCACGCCGTCGTACATCTCTTTCTCGATCCCTTCCGCGAGGGTTCCGATGCTCGCCACGGTGATTCCCCAGAAGTTGCTGTCCATGTAGGGCGCGGCCAATGCCTGAAGTTCGGGGACCGTTTGTGAGTCGGACCGGTTTCGGAAGTCTCCGTTGAACGCCTTCTCATAGCGTCTCTCAAAGAAGCGCATGCCCTTGTCGATTGCAAACCATCGAAGGGCGTCCTTATAAGAACGGTTCATTCTTGCCCAGTGGTACTGGAAGTAGTTCCTGAAGAAGAGTTCTTCTCGCAAGGGCACGAAGAGGGCTTCTCCTCCCAACCGCTCGATTTCGTGTTCCAGCTGATTGTTGGCAAAGGGCGTGAGCCGGACATAGATTTCCCCCACCACCGCAATGACCGGTTTGGATCCGTCGTCCCTTGTGGGAATATTCCGCAGCTTGTCTCTTGCCTTTTTCAAGAAGGGCACAAAAGGCCCCTTTCTTTCGGTCAAACCGCAAAGCTCGTCGGATAAGGCCTCGTAGACCGCGTTTGTCTCTCCCTTGTTGACCTCATAAGGCCTGATTTCACGTACCTTCTTCAGGACAACCTCACGACAGGTGTTGGCATGGTAGACCAGTTGCTCGATGTCTGAATACGGTTTGTGCAGGTGCTGTAACTCCTTGAATCTCTTGGTGACCGGATGGATGGGGACGTGCTCACACCCCAGCCTGTCCAGCACATTGCGTATCCCTTTCGGGTAGCCTACCAGCCGGCACGCCCCGGGCGTCGACGGGATTACGATGGCGAGGTTTCCGTTGTCCACGGTCGGATCTTGAATGAGTTTTACCGTGTCCCCGATGATGAGCTGATAGGGATAACACTCCTTTCCGGAAGTGAATTGCCTTGCGTACTCCAACGTCTCTCGCGTAGACGGGGGGAAGAGATTCAGTTTCATCCCATAGGCTTTGTGTGCAGCCTGCCAGGTGACGGCCAGGGAGTTGATCGCGTCCGACTGTGGAATGTAGACTTCGAGGTCTCTTGTGATGGCACGGTCGACGCGACGCTGAACCGCGGGAGTTCTTCGCTTTGTCTGGTAGTTCTTCAGGCTGTCGATGAATGCCTCGCATCTCGTGATGGCACCCGTGTCGGAGCTGTGCTCATCGACCTCGAGCTCCAGAAACGGTTTCCCTCCCATGTGCTCCCGAAAATAATGAAGGATAAAGGAGTCGGGGCCACAGTTGAAATTGGTGATGAAGATCGGAAAGAGTCGCGGGTCCTCTCGGATGATCTTTGCGGCCTTGACAATCCGTTGGCCGTTTCGCCAGTTGATCGTTTCCTCTGACAGGGGTATCCGGATGCTGTCCAAGGGAAGGAAATCCATCGGAATGGCCATGACGCCAAGCTGTCTCAGCTTCTTCGGGATATTCAGGCTGATTCTGGAGTCGTTTCCGTTGTATGGGCGGCTCACGATGACGATGGCGAATTCGTCTTCACCGAGCTGCTTCAGAGCTTCCTCGCCCCTGGCAAGACATCGATCGACGAAACTCTGCTGAACGCTAAGAGCCGTATCAAGGGCTCGGAGCACCTGTGTTTTCGACTTGCCAAGTTCTTTGCCGAGGTCAATGAAGGTTTTCTTGACCCTGTCCTCAGGGAGATCGAACCAGATGACCGGGCTGAGGAGCTGGATCCCTTCCTTTTCAAAGTCGATGACGGATTTGACCGTGTAGGGAATGGCCTGGATCCAGACGCAGACCCAGGAATGGGCCTGTTCCGTATCTACCTTCTTAAGGGATCGAATACTGGGCAGAAAGATGGCATCTATGCCCTTCTCGATGAGATTGTGGACGTGGCCAAAGGCCACCTTGACAGGAAAGCAGAACTCGGCGGGGACCTTCTCCGTACCCGTCTTGATGATCTCTTCGTTCGTCTTGTCCGAGAGAACGACGTCAAAGCCGAGTTCGGTGAAGAAGGCCTTGAACGTGGGGAACAACTCAAACATCATGAGCGTTCTTGGAATGCCGATCCTACGCCTTTCGCCTGCAACCGGTCCGGGATCTTTTTGTGAATACGTGTTCAGGAGAAAGTCTTCTCTATCCGCGAAGAGGTCGGGAAGATGATTCGTCACCTTCTCCTTGGTGACATCGTACTTCCCGCAGCGACTTCCGAAGAACAGGGGCTCTTCATTCTCCAGGATCACCTTGTTGATCTCACAGTTGTTCTCACAATCGGGGCACTGGAATTTCTGGATCTCATAGGCTCGTTTGGCCAGCTCGAAGCCGCGGAAATGCGTTTCCTTCGCCGTGTACTCCTGCTGAGCAATCAGAGCCGCCCCGATGGCCCCTGTAACCTCGTGGTGCTCCGGGACAATGATCTTCTTGCCCGTCACGGCCTCAAAAGAAGCCACAACCGCGTCATTGAAGGCCACGCCACCCTGGAAGAAGATCTGGTCCCCGATCGTTCCGGTCTTCACCACCTTGTGAATGTAGTTCTGTACGATGGCATAACTGAGGCCTGCAATGAGGTCCTCTTTTCCGGTCCCCCTTTGTTGATGATGGATAAGATCCGACTCGATGAACACGGTGCATTTTTCGGCCAGGGGTACCGGGTTGTCGCTCTTGAAGGCCAATTGGGAGAACTCGCTCTTGATGTCGATACCCAAGTTCTCCGCCTGCTCCTCCAGGAAGGATCCCGTTCCTGCTGCACAGGCGTGGTTCATGTTGAAGTCAATGATGACGCCGTCCTCGATGCGGATGTATTTCGAATCCTGTCCCCCGATCTCAAAGATCGTATCCACGGACGGATCTGTGTGTATCGCCGCAGCGGTTTGTGTCGTTATCTCGTTCCGAATCACGTCTGCACCGATCAACTTGCCGATCATGTATCGCCCGGAACCCGTTGATCCTACGCCCATGACCTCCACATGCTCACCCACCTTTTCGTGGATCTTACGCAATCCCTCCATGACCGCTTCAATCGGTCTGCTCCGGGTCCGTAGGTACTCCTTGGCAATCACCCTCTTTTGCTCGTCCATGAGGACAAGGTTTGTGCTCACGGATCCCACATCGACTCCGAGATAGCACTTGATCTTACCAGCCTCGGGCGGGAGGCAAAGAGTCTCAGGCGAAAGGGTAAGCCTGGCGGGAGGTCTCTTCAGTGGGCTCCGCAACCCTTTTCGTGGCGGTGGGGGCGCCTCTGCATACTCCCTCAGCCTATCGATCCCCTGGTACGCCAGAATTTCTTCCGCTGGGTCTTCCAGGGTCTTGTACACGGCCCCAATGGCCCCCATGGAAAGGAAATGAGGGGGTATGATGAGCTCATCTTCTGCGAGACCAAGGATCTCCCGGAAGGCCCTTCGAATCCCAAAGTTCTCAGAAACCCCGCCTTGGAAAATGACTGGTTTCTCGATTTCTCTTCCTCCGCCCAAGACGCTCACGAAGTTCCTGGCCAAGGCGAAACAGAGGCCGGCGACGATATCATGAACCGGCATGCCGATCTGCTGGAGGTGGATCATGTCGCTCTTCGCGAAGACGGAGCATCTTCCTGCGAGGCGGGGAGGGGTTTCGGAGAGCAAAGAGAGTCTGCTGAACTCGGAAATATCGACGCCGAGCCGGAAGGCCTGCTGATCCAGGAAGGAGCCTGTGCCGGCCGAACAGACCGAATTCATCTCAAAGTCTTCTATGTCGAGTACGTCAGGGCCCTCGGTGTTGCGAAGACGGATGAGCTTGGCGTCCTCCCCTCCAATTTCGATGACAGACCGTACGGCAGGAAAGAGGTAAGCGACCGATCGGGCCTGGGCAATGATCTCGTTTACAAAATTGGCGTTCAAGAGTTCCGCGATGAGTTTTCCGGCCGAGCCTGTAACGGAGATATTCGCTATGGATTCTTGCTCGAATTTCTCGAATACCGTGGTCAGGATACGACTGGCGGCCTCGATGGGTTTCCCTTGATGACGAACGGTTGTCTCGAAAAGAATCTCCCGAGAGGGGCTCACAACCACGGAGTTCAGGCTGATCGAACCGACGTCGATACCGATGTAGCACTCAGGTGGGATCACTGGTTGTCCTCCTGGATCTAGATATATAACCCTATATCTTATAGAAATTATGTACCTTTGTGCAACATGGCCCAGCCGGGCCCTGCCAACAACCCCTGTGAATTCTCTTTTATTTTCTATTCGAACTATTTAGAATTTTACGTTAGATGTTAGAATAGTCGGGAAAGAATCGGACCTGTGAATCGGGATCGGCAGTCACGGAATCGGCAATTCAGGGTTGAGGAGCCGGCAAGGCCAAGGAGGTGCTAATGATCGTCAAAGAGGCTAAGAACCTCTGGAAAAAAAGAAAGCTGCGGGGATACAGTCTGTCCTATGCTTTGAAAAATGGCCTCTTCATCTTTCTGTATGACTGTGTTCGCTATCTCCCCACGCCTGTGGGGGAAATCTTGCGCTTTCTTGTGTTGAGGATGTTCTGCAAGAAGATTCAGTCCATATGGATAAGGGCCGGAACGGCCTTCTTCTTCCCGGAGAATATCTCCATCGGAAGAAGGGTGTCCATAAACGACAACGTGTACCTCGACGGCTACGGCGGTATCGAATTCGGAGATGACAGTGGCGTTGCCGTTGGTTCCGTTCTTATTTCCGAGGACCACGAGATCTCCGACCCGGACATCCTGATCAAGGAACAGCCGAAAACGCCTGGGAAGATCACGGTAGGGAAGAACGTCTGGATTGCATCGAACTGCACAATCCTCAAAGGCGTCACGATCGGGGAGGGGAGTGTGGTCGCGGCGGGCTCCGTTCTGACCAGGTCGGTTCCGCCCTTCACGCTGGTGGGTGGAAACCCGGCAAGGGTGATAAGGTCGCTCAAGAAGAGGGACAGAACTGACGACCCGACCCCACAGGGTGAGTAACTGCGTGCGGCGCAGGATGATCCCGAGGCGGATGCCGTAGGATCACTCCGACCGCCAGTTCGACTTCTTGAAGGCCTTTACAAAGGGATTGTTCGGGTCGAGCTTCTCTTCCTGCTTTCGGGGCAGGTCTTTCTTCTTACTGGCCGAAGACTTCGGCGGGCCGGCCTGGTTCCCTCCGGCACTTTTTGATCCTTCTCGAACGGGCCGTGCCTTGTCCGGGGTCTCCCGCATGGACAAGGCGATCCGCTTGCGATCCAGATCCACCTGCACCACGGTCACGGTGACCGTCTGACCCACCTTCACGACCTCCGCAGGGTCTCGAACAAACCGGTCGGCCAGTTGGCTGATGTGCACGAGGCCGTCCTGGTGGACCCCCACATCCACGAAGGCGCCGAAGCGGGTGACGTTGGTCACCTTGCCCGGCAACCGCATCCCGGGCTTCAAATCCTCCAAGGTGTTCACGCCGTCCGTGAAGGAAAAGGCCTCGAAGGAGTCCCTCGGATCCCGTCCCGGCTTGGCCAACTCTGCGAGGATGTCGCGAATCGTAGGCAGCCCTACCTGTTCCGAAACGTAGCGCTCCTTCTCTATCGTGTCCAGACGCTCGGACGCCCCGATCAGCTCTTCTTGGGGGCAGCCCAAATCTCGTGCCATCTGGGTGACCACGTGATAGCTTTCCGGATGAACGGCGCTGGCATCCAGGGGGTTGTCCCCTCCAAGGATCCTGAGAAAGCCGGCGCACTGCTCGAAGGCCTTGGGCCCGAGCCTGGCGACCTTTTTCAGGCCTTTCCTATTGCCAAACGCGCCGTGGGTGTTGCGATGGTCGAGGATGTTCTGCGCCAGTTGGGGGCCGAGACCGGATACGTACGTGAGGAGTTGTTTGCTCGCCGTGTTGACATCCACCCCCACGGCGTTCACGCAGCTCGCCACCACGTCATCCAGGCCTGTCTTGAGAGCGTTCTGGTTCACATCGTGCTGGTACTGTCCGACCCCGATTGCCTTCGGGTCGATCTTCACGAGCTCGGCCAGGGGGTCCTGCATTCGCCGGCCGATGGAAACGGCGCCACGCACGGTCACGTCCTGGTCGGGGAACTCCTCCCGGGCTACCTGGGAGGCGGAGTAGACGGATGCGCCGCTCTCGTTGACCATGACAATGGGAGGTGCACCGTCCAGGTCGAGGCCTTGTAAGAATGCCTCGGTTTCCCGTCCGGCCGTCCCGTTTCCCAGGGCCACAGCCTCGGTAGGAAAACGGGCACAGAGCTCCCGGATCTTCCGGGCAGCCTCCTCCCGGGCCCGGTCTCCGGTGTGCGGCGAGATCAGGTCGTGGTGCAGGAATTTCCCCTGTCCATCCAGGCAGACGACCTTGCAGCCCGTCCGGAACCCGGGGTCGATGGCCAGCACGTTCTTTCGGCCGAGGGGGGGGGCCAGGAGGAGCTGCCGGAGGTTCTCGGTGAATACCCGGATCGCTTCCTCGTCCGCCTGCTTCTTCGTGGTGATTCGGAGCTCCGTTTCCAGGGAGGTGCAGAGGAGACGGCGGTAGCCATCCCGGGCGGCGAGGCGGACCTGCTCGCTACTCGCGTTGTCCGCTTTGATGAAGAGATGCTCCAGAAGGGCCACACCGTCCTCTTCAGGCGGCTGAAAGGCCAGGTTCAAGATCTTCTCGTTCTCGCCCCGACGCATGGCAAGGATCCGGTGGGACGGGGCCTTGGCAACGGGTTCCTCCCATTCGAAGTAGTCGCTGAATTTCTGCCCTTCCTTCTCCTTGGCCGGGATCAGCCGGGACCGGACGGTTGCCTTCTTCTCGAACAGGGCACGGAGCTGCTTCCGAGCCTCTGCGTCTTCGTTCATCCACTCCGCCATGATGTCCCGGGCGCCGGCAAGGGCCTCTTCTACGGACCCAACGCCTTTCTCCTCGTCCAGAAACTCCGTGGAGGCCTGTTCCAGGTCCTCTTCCTGGAACAGAGAGTCCTGCAGGAAGATCTTCTTGGCAAGGGGTTCCAGCCCCTTCTCGCGGGCGACCATGGCACGGGTCCTCCGCTTTGGGCGGTAAGGTAGGTAGATGTCCTCGAGGACGCTCAGGGTCTCGGCGGCGTCGACCTTCGCCCGAAGTTCGTCGGTCAGAACGTTCTGCTCTTCCAGGGATTTCAGGATCGCCTTTCGACGATCGTCCAACTCCTGCAAACGGGAGAGCCGGTCGCGGATCGTGGTGACCATGACCTCGTCCAAGCTCCCGGTTGCCTCCTTCCGGTAACGGGAAATGAACGGGATCGTAGAGCCGTCCTCGATCAAGTCGGATACGGCCTTGACCTGATCGGGACGAATGGAGCATTCAGCAGCGATCTTTTCGAAGTAGAGTTCTTTCATGATTCTCGGACGTTCGACCTCGCAAAGTGATTTTGGGGTGACAATCTGTTACAGTTCCCAACTCCATAAGGAGACGCAAGCAATCATCCAGCTGTAGAAAACTACATGAAAAAGGAAAATTGAGCAATGAAGAAGCTGCGCGAGAAGCCGCGATTTGCAGCAACCATGCTGGGAATGGTGCCTTACGAGAGTATGGAGAAAACAGCCGAGGTCGTCTTCGAGCATTTTCCGGAGACGATTCGCCTGCCCCTGGTGACGCGCAGCTTCGAGTGGATCTCCGAGGGCATGGCCTGTCTGGAAGCGAATTGGGAGAAAAGCGAATTCCTAATGGTCCCGCCGGAGGAGAGGGAACAGGAGGTGATCGAGTTTTACGAGAAGTACGAGCAGGAAGACCTGGACTATTTTGCCACCACACCGAAGACGGCATCCTTCTACTATGAGATGCTGGAGCGGATCAAGAAGACCAGGCCGCCCGACCTGAAATGGATCAGTTTCCAGATGCCCGGCCCGATCGTGCTCGGAGACACGATCAAACAACGGAACGGGAACCCGGCCATTCATCATGAGACGCTGCGCGACATACTTATCAAGACGGTGAACATGAAATCCAAGTGGATGGAGAGATGGATCCAGGAAGAGATCCCCGAAGTCCAGGTCATCTGTGATCAACCCGAGCCCACCCTGGTGGTCTTCACATCCGCCGGTGGAACGGGGTCCCGTGAAGAGGTCATCCAAACGATCAACGGGGGGTTCTCTGGTGTGTCCTCTGTGGCCTGGGTACACTGTTGTGCGAACATCGACTGGTCTCTACTCACCGATGCGGACATCGACGTGATCAATTTGGATGCCTACATGTACTGGGACAAAATCGCTCTCTACGCGAAGGAGTTCAAGCGCTTCCTGGAGAAAGGCGGCACCATCGCCTGGGGAATCGTTCCCGTGGCGGACGACCTGCTGTCGAAGGAGAGCGTGCAGAGCCTCGTCGAGAAGCTGGAGAGCGGGATCGATCTGCTCGTGCAGAACGGCATCGACGAAGAGCTCGTGGCAAGTTCCTCCTGGGTGCTGCCGAGCTGCGAGACCGTACTGCTGAGCCCGGAAAAGTCAGACCTGGCCTTTTCGATGGTGAGCGAGATATCGCGGATCATGAAAAAGAAGTATGGGTAAAATAAACAACGTCCCCTATTTTCTCCCCGGAGAGGAGTGTGGGGACAATCATTCAAATCCAAAGCGTCTCCCTCGAAACCGCTTTCAACATAGCGAAGTGAGTTGGGCACGGGAACGAAAAAAGGTAAAGTCAATGCCTACCGGCTCATAGCCGCCTCATAGACAACTCTCCCGCCAACGATGGTCATCAATACCTGAGCATCCGCGATCTGATCCGCAGGGATCGAAGTGATGTCCCGGTCGAGCACCACGAAATCTGCGCATTTTCCCGGCTCGATTGTCCCCACGTTGTCTTCGTCAAAGGAGAAATAGCCCGCCTCAGAGGTGTACAGCCCGATCGCCTCGCGGACGGAAAGAGCTTCTTCCTTGCCTATGTCCGCCCCGGAGCTGGTTCGCCGGAGAACCGCGTCTCGGATGCCCATGAGTGGAAGGGCAGGGGCGACGGGAGAGTCGGACGCCCCTGCAACGCGAATGCCCTTGTCAATCAGGGACCGGTAAGGATAGAGCCGATGTGCACGATCCGGGCCGAAGGCCTCGAGGAACCCGTCGCCCAGCACGGAGAGGAACATGGGTTGGCTGGAGACGAGGATGTTCATGGCGGCCACGCGGCTGATTTGGTCTTCCGAGATGTTGCCGCAATGTTCGATCCGGTGTCGAAGCACGTTGTCGCTCTTGGTACCCAACACCTTCTCATAGGCATCGAGCAGCACGCCGATGGCGGCGTCCCCTTGGGCGTGCGTCGCAATCTGGTACCCGGCTGTGTGGAATTTCTCTATGTTCGATGAAATCTGGTCGGGCGCAACCAGGAAGATCCCTGTTTCTCCCGTCCCCTGATAAGGTGTCGACACAGCGGCCGTACGGTTGCTCATGCCGCCGTCCAGCAGCATCTTGATGGGACCCACCCTTAGCATGGGCGTGCCGTATCCGCACGTGATTCCGGCATCCAGGAGCGTCTGTGCCGTGAAGTCGATGTTCATCGTGTAGACACGGAGATTCAGCCTGCCGAGCCCTTCCGTGTCCTGATAGAGCTTGAGGGTTTGCGGCAGGACGAGTGCTTCGTGGAGGCAGGTGATGCCTGCCTGGTTGTAGTGACGGACAGCGCCTTCGATCATTTGTACCTGCTGTTCGAGTGGCCAAGACATGGTCTCCTGCAAGAAGAGCGCGCTGAACTTGTCTATCAGGGCTGATTCCTCGAGGATGCCGTTCGGCTCGCCCGTGTCCGGATCCCGCCTCAACTCGCCGCCGGGCGGATCCGGGGTTTCCTTCGAGTAGCCGAACACTTCGAGTGCCTTGGAGTTCGCGATCCCTGCGTGGCAGGACACGTGAATCAAGAGGATAGGATGCTCGGTGCTCACTCGGTCCAGGTCTTTACGCGTGATGGGTCTGTTTTCTTTCAGGTGATAGTGGGCGTACCCCCATCCCTTGACCCATTGGCCGGCAGGGGTCCGGTCCGTCTCTTCACGGAGGCGCTCCACGATGTGATCGATGCATTCCACACCCGAGGCGGCACGGCAATCGACCGAGCTGACCAGATACCCATAAAAGGAGAGGTGATTGTGGGTGTCGATGAAGCCGGGCAGCACGGTCATGCCCTTCAAATCGACAATCCTTGTATCCGAATCGGCAAGGTTTTGAATGTCCCTGTCTTTGCCGATCCTGAAGATCTTGCCCCACTTCACCGCTACGGCAGAAGCCCGTGAATCTGTCGCATCCATGGTGAGGACGTTCGTATTCGTGAGAATCAAGTCCATGGGGTGCCCTCCAGAAAGCTAAGAGTGATATCACCTGCTATATAGGGTAGTTAATATATATTTATTAAAGTATATCATTATCTTTGAGAAAACCGTGGACATTAGGATCTAGATGGTCGATAAGCTGGTATTTCTGGAGCCAGGCGAGTAGTATACCCTGGATATGTAGATAAATCAGTGGCTGTGAAGTAGACGTGAATGTAAACGGTATTCTGGCAATCAATTAGCAGAAAGCAAAGCGGGAGGAAGAAATGCCGGACCCAAACCTCATGAAGACCCTGGAAGGGCGTGCGACCGCCTTGCGCCGCCACTTGCTGACCATGGCCTCGAACGGGCAGCTCATCCACCTTGGGGGCTCCATGTCTATCGCGGACCTGATGGCGGCCCTGTTCTTCGACTTTTTGGACGTGGAAGGGAAGAAAGGACCGAAGGACCATTTCATCCTGAGCAAGGGACACTGTGTGCATACCATGCACGCGTGCCTGGCCGAACTGGGAAAGATCGAGGCAAGTGAATTCACAAAACTGGCCCAGATGGGATCCCGGCTGGCCGGACACCCGAGCCTGAAGGCCCCACTGGTCGAATTCGCCACCGGTTCCCTGGGCCACGGTCTGTCCGTGGGGATCGGAATCGCCATGGCAGAGAAGCTCAACGGGAGCCGGTCGAAGACTGTGGTCCTGATGGGCGACGGGGAGCTCCAGGAAGGTTCGGTTTGGGAAGCCGCGCTCTGCGCGCCCAAATTTGGGCTTGAGAACCTCCTGGCCATCGTGGACTCTAACAGGTTTCAGGCCAATGCGCCCGTGGCGGATATCCTCCCCATTGAGCCGCTGGAGGACAAATGGCGGAGCTTCTCGTGGAACACCCACGTGATCGACGGGCACGAAATGGGATCGATTCTGGGAGTCCTGGAGGAATTCCCTGCCAAGAAGGGGCCCACCGTAATCATCGCGAATACGGTAAAGGGCAAGGGGGTGCCCGGCGTGGAAGGGACGCCGCGGGCTCACTTTACATCACTCGAAGACCATGAGGTCCAGGAGGCTCTCAAGGGGCTGGAGGTGGAATCATGCTAGGTTTTGTGTACGCCCTTTCGCAAGGCGGTGTGTTGGCGGAGATGGCCGAGAAGAACCCGAACGTCGTCGTGGTTTCTCAGGACATGGGCCCACTCAGCCCCTTTTCGGACAAGTTCCCGGATCGGTTCTTCGACGTGGGGATCAGCGAGGGGAATCTGATCGGTGTGGCTGCGGGGCTTGCGCATGCAGGCAAAATGCCCTTTGTCGTGGGCATGGCACCCTTTGTCAGCATGCGAAGCTTCGAGCAGATACGAACCGACTGCAGTTACAACCGGAACGGGATCAAGATCATTGCACCCTGTTCCGGCCTGGAAGGGGGCCACTGGGGGGCCACCCATCACGCAGTCGAGGACCTGGCTCTCATGCGTATGATTCCGGGCATGACCGTCCTGTGTCCGGGGGACCCGGGGGAGGGGACCCGAGCGGTTCTGGCGGCAGCCGAGGTGGATGGTCCCGTGTACATCCGTTTCGGGTACATTCAGCCCATCGAGGGATATGCGGAGGAGTTCGTCATCGGGAAGGCGCCGGTTCTGCGGGAAGGCTCGGACGTGGCCATCCTGGCCACCGGAGCCTGCGTAACCGAGGCGCTCAAGGCCCATGATCTGCTGAAGGCGCAGGGCGTTTCGGCACGGGTGCTGAACATGCATTCGATAAAGCCGATCGACCGGGAGGCGATCGAGAAGGCGGGCGAAGAAATCGGCCGGATCGTGACCGTGGAGGAGCACTTCGTCAACGGCGGCCTCGGTGGGGCCGTTGCCGAGATCATGGCCGAAGCAGGGAAGGGTCGTCTCCTTCGGCTGGGCCTCAAGGACGAATTCGTGATGGAAGTGGCTCCCTACCCGGACATCCTGAAGCTGGTCGGCCTGGATGCGGAGAGTATCGCCGCTTCAGCCAAGTCTATGGTTGCGTAGGGTCCTGAAACTGTACTTCGCTTCTTCCTTGGCCGGGCGCGGGCACGGACACGAAAAGGGAATGCGAGTCGCCTGCTCATGAAGACGATTTACTTCCAGGTCGATATTCCCAGGATTCTTGCCACCCGGCTTCTGTCCAAGTTGAGCGAATCGGTCTACGGATCGCCCATATCCCCTGTCCGCTACGTTGAGTTGGCTGACCAGGATCTTCCCGGGCCCGGCTGGGTCCGGGTGAAGAACGTCCTGGCCGGGATCTGCGGCGCCGATTTGTCCCTGTTTTATGTCCAGGCTAGTCCTTCCATCTCGATTGCCGCGCTCCCCGGAATGCCCAGGGCGTTTATGGGCCACGAACTGGTTGGCCGCGTTGTTGAAGCAGGTCCTGCCGTAACGGATTTCGCGCCCGGCGACAGGGTGACCCTTCAACGCTACTTACCCTGCTGCTCGATCAAGGAAATCGAACCCGCCTGTGCCCGGTGCCGGGAGGGAAACTACACCCTCTGTGAGAACTTTTCGGAAGGCGCCGTGCCGGAGAACCTTGGTGCGGGCTTCGGCGATCACTTCCTGGCTCACCGTTCCCAATTGGTAAAGGTGCCGGATGACATCCCTGACGACAAGGCGGTTCTGATCGAACCGGCCTCGGTTTCTCTTCACTCGGTTCTCAGGCGGCCTCCCGGTGTGAAAGAGAAAGTTCTCGTCATCGGCGCCGGTACCATCGGCCTCAACGTGCTCCAGTGTGCAAAGGCGATCAATCCCGACTGCGAGGTCTTCCTGCTGGAAAAGGTGGATTTCAAGAGAGAGCTGGGATTGCGCCTCGGCGCCGACCACGTGCTGGAGGGAGACCCCTACGAGGCAGTGGCCCGCGCAACCGGTGCCAGGCTGTACAGGGGCCCCCTAGGAAATGCCAACCTCCTCGGCGGAATGGACCTGATCTATGACTGCGTGGGGTACTCGGCGACGATCCACGACTCCGTCCGTTGGCTCAGGGCGGGTGGAGACTATGTAATGATCGGAAACCAGCTCTCTCCGGTTCGGTTCGACCAGACGCCCGTCTGGAATCAGGAACTGAGGATGATCGGAGTCAACGCACACGGCTTCGAGAATTATCAGGGGAAAGGGATGAGCAGCTTTGATATGGCCATCGAGATGATTCAACAGGGAAGAATCAACCTGGACGGATTCATCACCCACCGGTTTCCCTTATCCGAATACAGGGAGGCCTTCAAGGTCGCCAGGCAGAAGGTCGGACATGTAATCAAGGTCGTGTTTGAAATGAGTTGATTCACTCCGGAGGCGCCGACATGCCCAGGCGCCTTCTCCAGTCCCCGATCGTCCACGTCCAAGAGTCGACGACCTCTCCGGCCTGCTTGCCCGGCCGCATCTTCCCCAGGTAGGTCGTGTCATAGACAATGTCCGCGTTGGCCTGTACGAAGGACTGCCATTGCCACAGGTGCCCTTCCTTGGTGTCCAGGACAAGGATCAGATCCTCCTGCGTAACCAGTTGATATCGACCCACATCTCCCGCTTTCACCGATGCCGGTATCGCCAGAACCAGCGAAA
>JAQYVQ010000555.1 GCA_030145435.1 Syntrophobacteria bacterium
GGCCATGGAAGCTCCCTTTCCGTGTATACAGATTTTACTTGTTTATAGTCAGACCAAGGAATTTGATAGCACTTCGGCGCTTCTTTTGTCAAGAAAATTCCTGCCGCGGGGGGTGGCCCCAGCCCAGTTTTCACTTGCCAACGGGAAGAGATTGAAGTATATATGCTAACTAAACCTATATTAAGTCAGACTAGCAGTACGTAGCGGAATCCAACGATGACTTCAGAAGACCCTCGTAGGGACTTGGCGGATTCTCTCATTGAATCTATCACAAAATCCATGGGTTATGAATATCCACAGGGGCACGAGACGATGAAGAATTTGATCCCCATCGAGAAGAACGTGAAGATCTCCCACAAGATCGTCGAACAAATCAAGGGCATCATCCTCTCCGGAGGCCTCCAGCCGGGGGCCCGCCTGCCCAAGGAGCAGGACCTGTCCGAGATGCTCGGCGTGAGCCGCCCCACCCTGCGCGAGGCCCTGACCGTGCTCGAGGCGATCGGGCTTATCGAGGTACGGCCCCGGGAGGGGAGCATCGTTCGATCGGTCGTGCCTCAGAGCATCCAGGACCCGATCCAGGGCATGATCGAGGTGGACCCCTGGAAGGTGCTCGAACTCTTCGAGGTCCGGGTAAAGATCGACTCCGAAGGCGCAGGCATGGCCGCAGAGCGTGCCACCGATGACGATCTGAAAACGATCAAGAACTATGCGGATCAGCTCGAGCAGCAGATCAAGGGCAAGCAGTCCATCCTGGAAGTAGAGCCGAGCAGGCTCTACCAGAAGACGTTTTTCGCCATCGCAGACGCGACACACAATTCCATTTACGCACACTTCATGAAATCGGTCTGGACCCTCCTGGATGGGGCCATCCCTTACAGCCGTCAGAAGCTGCTCAACGTACCCGACATCTCGAAGACGATAGCACAGCAATACCGGCAGATCGTGAATCTCGTTGTCGAGCGCAAACCGAACCCGGCACGAAAGGCTGTGATCCGGCACCTGGATTTTGTCGGAGAGCAGCTTCGTAAGGTGATCGAGTCTTCCGAGGAAGGCTGACCGCGCAACGGAGACTACCCTACCCGCACAGACAGGAATCCCCCATCATGGAAACGCCAAGAGAAGTCGTCGTTGTCAGTGCCCTTCGAACGCCCTTCAGCAGGTTCGGGGGGGTCCTCCGGAGCTTCCACAGCACAGACCTGGGTGCCATGGTCATCCGGGAAGTCTTGAACAGGGTCTCTCTGCCGGGTGAACAGGTGGACATGCTCTACTACGGCATGTGCATCCAGTCGGAAGCGGCCATCGAATACAATGTCAACGCCCGGCAGGCCCTGCTCAAGGCAGGGCTCCCGCCGGAGACCGTTTCCCTCACCTTGGATCGAGCCTGCTGCTCCTCCTTGACATGCGTGCAGATGGGATTCCGGGATATTCGCTACGGAGAGTCGGACGTGGTGCTCGCCGTGGGCGCTGAAAACATGAGCAACACACCCTTTGTACTCCACAACGTACGTTGGGAAACGGGGCTCGCTCAACCGAAGGTCAAGGACCACCTCTTCCCGATCGGTTACACGGGGCACAACTCCCTGGCAAAGGATGCCGGGGACGTGGCCGTAGAGTTCGGCATCAGCCGGGAGGAACAGGACGAGTGGGCGGTCGGGAGCCAGAAGAAATGGGCCAAGGCGAACGAGGCCGGAAAATTCGAGGATGAGCTGATGTCCGTGGAGATCCCGCAACGAAAGGGAGAGCCCGTGGTCTTCGACCGGGACGAATCCCCGAGGCCGGACACGAGCGTGGAGAAGCTGGCAAAACTGAAACCGGTCTACGGCAGCCCGACGGTTACCGCCGGAAACGCTCCCGGGTTGGATGCGGGCGCGAGCGCGGTCGTGCTGATGACCAAGGAGAAGGCCCAGGAGCTGGGGCTCACGCCCCTGGCCACCATCCTCGCGGTGGCCAGTGTGGCGCGCGAACCTCGCTACATCGCCTCGGCGCCTGCAGATGCTATTCAAAAGGCCTTGGGGCAGGCGAGCCTGGGGTTGGACGACATCTCTCTGATCGAAATCAACGAGGCCTTTGCTGCCATGCCTCTGGTCTCGAGCAAGATCCTGGCAGACAAGTACTACGGCGGAGACGCCGCAAAACTGACCGCACTGCGGGACAAGATCAACGTGAACGGTGGAGCCGTTGCCCTCGGTCATCCGGTGGGGGCCAGCGGCGCCCGGATCCTTATGACCCTTGCGTACGAGCTCCGGAGAAGGGGCGGGGGCTATGGAGCATGCGGGATCTGCGGCGGGCTTGCCCAGGCGGACGCGGCCATCATTCGAGTGGACGGAACCTGACGCTCACTTTTGCTGAAGAGGAGGAATGTAAATGGGGTACTCGGTACTGAAAATCGAGAAGAAAGAAAACTACGCGATCCTGACGTTTGATCGTCCTGACAAGTTCAACGCTGCCAACGCCCAGATCTTTAGTGAGCTGACCGCCGCAGTAAAGGAGCTGGATGCAGACAAAGAGGTGGGCTGCATGATCCTGACGGGCCAGACCTTTACCCACCCGAAGAAGGGCACGCCCTTTTCTGTCTTTTCCGCCGGGGCCGACGTGGAGCAATTCGCGTCCATCGGACAAACCGAGGCCGGTTTCGATTTCATCAAGGTCTGTTTCGAGCCCTTCAAGGCGATCGAGTTCTGTGAAACACCGATCATCGCCGCAGTGAACGGCGCGGCCTTTGGGTTCGGGTTCGAGATTTCCGGGACCTGCGACATGTGCTTCTGTTCCAAGAGCGCCAAGTTCGCCCTGAAGGAGATCAACCACGGAGCCGTTCCCGCCTGGACCGTAACCCGCGGTCTGGAGAAACTCGGCAAGCAGGTTGTGGCCTACCTTGCCCTGTCCGCTGTCGAGGTCGGCCCTGAGGAGGCGAGGCGGCTGGGAATCGTGGTCGATGTCTTCGAGGACGACGAACTCCTCCCCAAATGCGAGGAAATCGCCAAACGAATCGCCGCCAACAGCTACATGGCAAAGACATTCATCAAGACCACCCTGAATCGCAAGGCCATGGAGGAGTATCAGGAGGCGGAACGCTTCATGCCCGCCATCTTCGCAACGCAATTCATGCAAGGCGCATTTGCCCGCTTCTTGAAGAAGAAATAAGCCGTCAAGGAAACCGTCTCACCAGCCGTCATTCCCGCCTTCGCGGGAATGACGGCAAATAGGTGTTTTTCGACACCCTCTTGAGCGAGAGGGAACTAGGCGGCAGCACTGTGAAGCGGATTGGGCTGAAATATTGCGGGGGATGCAACCCTTCTTACGACCGCGTGGAATACGTGCGGGAGATCCAGAAGGCGGCAGGCAGCCGGATCGAATGGGTCTCCCTCGACGAAGGAGGCTTCGCCACGGTCCTTCTCGTCAGCGGGTGTGACAAGCAGTGCGTGGAAATGGCAGAATATGAAGAAAGCGGATGTCGGATCATTCGCATCAAGGACACTTGTATAACCCCATCAGAAATCCTTTCCCTACTCCTGGAGGGAGACCATGATTAAGACCAAAGAAGATTATCTGAAGAGCCTGAGGGATCTCGGACACCTGGTGTACTTCAAGGGAGAGACCGTCTCCGACGTGACGGCTCACCCCTCCTTCGCGCCTCACATCAACTCAGTGGCCAAGACCTATGAGATGGCCCTGATGCCCGAGTTCGAGGACCTCCTGACCGCCACCTCTCATCTCACCGGGAAGAAGATCAACCGGTTCACGCACATCCACCAGAACGTGGACGATCTGATCAAGAAGGTCCAGATGCTCCGGCTGATCGCCCATGAAACAGCAAGTTGCTTCCAGCGCTGCGTCGGGTTTGACGGCCTGAATGCCACGTACATGACCACCTACGATATCGACCAGAAGCAAGGCACGGATTATCACAAGCGCTTCTGCGAGTACCTGAAGTACATCCAGGAAGAGAACTTCATCCTCGTGGGTGGCATGACAGACCCGAAGGGAGACCGGTCCAAGGCCCCCAGCAAGCAGGCTGACCCGGACATGTTCACGAGGGTAGTGGAGAGGCGGGAAGACGGGATCGTCATCTCCGGCGCAAAGGCGCACCAGACCGGCGCGGTAAACTCCCACGAGATCCTCGTGATGCCCACGATGGCCCTCCGCGAGGGGGATGAAGACTATGCGATCACCTGTGCAGTGCCCCTGAATGCCAAGGGGGTCATCCTGATCTTCGGCCGCCAGACGAACGACGAGAGGAAGGCCGAAAGCCAGATGGACTCCGGCAACCCGGACTTCGGCATGGTGGGCGGGGAGGCCCTGATCGTGTTCGAACAGGTCTTCGTCCCCTGGGATCGCGTCTTCATGTGCGGTGAAATCGATTTTTGTGGCACCCTGGTCGAACGGTTCGCAACCCTTCACCGGCAGAACTACGGCGGATGCAAGGGCGGCGTGTCGGACGTACTCATCGGGGCTTGTGCGCTCGCCTGTGAATATCAGGGCACGATGAAGGCCTCCCACATAAAGGACAAGCTTGCCGAGATGATGCACCTTGCCGAGACGCTCTACACCGGCTCGGTCGCCTGCTCGGCGATGGGCTCCGAGACGGCTTCCGGCGCCTACTACCCGGACCCGATACTCGCGAACTGCACGAAGCTCAACGTGTCCCGGAACATTTACAAGATCGCCCAACTCGCCCACGACGTGGCCGGCGGCATCATCGCCACCCTGCCCGCGGAAAGCGATCTGCGCCACCCGGAGATCGGGAAGTACATCGAAAAATATATGTCCGGAGTGGAAGGCGTGTCCACGGAGGCGCGGATGAAAATCCTGCGGCTGATCGAGAACATGACGGGCGGGACCGCCCTCGTGGAATCGATGCACGGGGCCGGCTCGCCACAGGCACAGAAGGTCATGTACCAGCGCCTGGGCAGAATCGACATGAAGGTGAAGTGGGCCAAGAAGCTGGCCGGCATAGAAGACTGAACAGAAGACTCGCCCTTCTTCCTTCTGTGGGAGAAGGGCGGGCCAAGAGGCCCCCCTCACTCCCCGCCTTCGCGGGGACAGGGAAGGTCACAAACTTAGCGAATAGGGAAGAATGCCCGCCTGGCAAGGTCAGAGCGGGTTTTTCGTTGCACGACAGCGTTCGACAAAGGCGGTGGAAGGATGGCCCTTAGTCTGGCGATCATCCTCCTCCTCGGGTTGGGGGCGGATTATCTGTTCCGGCGGGTGAAGCTTCCGGGTCTCGTGGGAATGCTCTTCGCCGGGGTGCTCGCAGGGCCTTACGTACTCGGGCTTCTCTCACCCGAGATGATGGAGGTTTCGGGGGATTTCCGGAAGATCGCCCTCATCGTGATCCTCCTGAGGGCCGGCTTCGAGCTCCACCGGGACACCCTGAACCGGGTGGGCCGTGCCGCACTCACCATGAGCGCCGTCCCGGCCATCTTTGAAATCCTCGCCGTCGTTCTCGTGGCGCCGCCCCTGCTCGGAATCAGCTACCTGGAAGCCGCCATCCTGGGGTCCATCCTGGCCGCCGTGTCCCCGGCCGTGGTCGTGCCCCTCATGATCGACTTCATGGACAAGGGGCGCGGGACCCGGAAGGGAATCCCGACCCTTCTTCTCGGGGCTTCATCGGTTGACGATGTCTTCGTAATCGTCGTCTTCACAGTCTTCCTGGGGATGTACGGCGGGCAGGACGTGAACCTCCTGGCCAAGCTCGGCGAGATCCCTCTGTCCATAGCGCTCGGAATCGTCGTCGGCATCATCCCGGGGTACCTGCTTCTCCGTCTCTTTCAGAAGTATGACTGGCGCCCCCCTCGACGAACCCTGGTCGTTCTTGGAACCGCCATCATGCTCACCTGGTTCGAAGACGTCACGAAACAATGGGTCCCGATCGCCAGCCTCATCGGCGTCATGGCCATCGGGTTCATCATCCTGGAGAAGGCAGAGCCGATCGCTCACATCATTTCTCAGAAGCTCAAAAAGGTCTGGGTCTTTGCAGAGCTTCTTCTCTTCGTGCTCGTTGGGGCCCAGGTCAACATTCACGTGGCATGGAAGGCGGGCCTCGCAGGGACCCTGGTGATCCTGGTGGGGCTTGTTTCTAGAAGCATCGGAACCTATCTGTCGCTTCTGGGCACCCCCCTCGACTGGAAGGAACGGCTGTTCTGCGTGGTGGCGTATGTTCCCAAGGCAACCGTCCAGGCCGCCATCGGCGCCATCCCGCTGGCCGCGGGGGTCGCATCCGGGGAAATCATCCTGGCGGTTGCAGTTCTCTCGATCCTATTGACAGCGCCTCTGGGCGCCATCGGCATCATCTTCCTGGGGGAGCGGATCCTGGACCGGGAGGAGCGGCCCGTCTACCGATTCCAGCAGATCCGGGAAAAACTGAGCCTTCCCCGGGTAGGAGAGAGGGTCAGGAGCAAGCAGTCCGGCACGGTCTGGAAGATCATCGAGGAGAAGGAGATCTGGTTGAACAACATGGACGCCCAGGAGGCCCGTGGACGTGACCTCTCCCCCCTGCCGGCCATCTCGCTGCGTTTCTGGAGAGATGAACCCAACCTCGAGCCGGGCACCGGAAAGACGATGTCACATCGGTACAGCCCGGTAGACCCGTCCTTCCACGACCACTGGGAGATCCTGTACGACGCCTGAAGATCAGCAAGGGGCCCTTGTCTCCCTTTTTTGACAAGGAACCCGAAAAACATTTACAGTAGGTTGGTTTACCGCGGTGTTTGGTAGAAGAAACCCATCCGCCCGATTCAATCATTTATAAATCATATATGTGTGGAAATCCCCAAGAGAGAAGGAGCCTGGGAACATGCCCCTGAAACCTCTCCCAGAACCGGACAGCTGGCTCGCGCGCTTCAAGGGCTTTGTCTCGGGATCGATCGCATTCGCTTTTTTCTTCTCCACCCTGATCACCTTGAACGCACTGCAGACCTTGAGCCTGGTGATAAAGATCTTCTCCCCCGGGGCCTTCCGCCGGGTCAATCAACGAGTGGCAAGACTCTGGTGGGGCTGGTGTGCCCTGGGCGCGGAGAAGGTCTACGGCACGAAGTGGATCATGAGCGGGGACGATGTTCCCATGCAAGAGAACGCGATCGTCGTCTTGAACCACCAGGAGATGGCGGACATCACGGTGACCTTCTCGTTCGCCCGCGCGAAAGGGCGCGTCGGGGACCTGAAGTGGTTCGTCAAGGACGTCCTGAAGTACGTGCCCGGCGTCGGATGGGGCATGCTCTTCCTCGATTGTCCTTTTATCAAGCGAGACTGGACCGCCGACAAGGACTATATACACAATGTCTTCCGGAACATCTTGGACTACGACGTCCCCATTTGGCTCATGACGTTTGCCGAGGGAACGCGAGTCCGGCCCGAAAAGATCTCCCGGAGCAGGGAATACGCGGAAAAGCAGGGCAGGACCCCGCTCGAGCACGTCCTCATTCCCCGTACAAAAGGGTTCGTTGCGAGCGTCCAGGCCTTGCGGGGCCATGTCGACGCGGTCTATGACCTCACGATCGGCTACGTGGGCGGCGTGCCGACCCTCTGGCAGTGGACCAAGGGCTATGTTCGGAAGGTCCATCTGGATGTCCGGCGCTACGCCATTAACGAGCTGCCCGAGAACGAGGAGGCCCTCTCCGATTGGCTCATCAAGCGCTTCGAAGAAAAGGACCGCCTCCTCGACTCCTTCTACAGTAACGGCGTCTTTCCGACGACCTCGGGGCTGCGGCCTTCCGAGTGAAATTCATCATCAAGACCAGGGCGGACAATCAGTGGCCTGCAAGACGCGAGATGCTCCCCGGATCAAGAACAAGTTCGATGAACTGGGGATCCGTATTCCGATCCCCCACCGTGTGGTTCTTCAACCCCCGGAAAACCCCGAGAGGAATCAGAAATGAAGAAGAGACACGTCTTTTCGAGAGCCATCGTAATCGCGGCAGCCCTGGGCATTGTGTCTGCCGGATGCGCGGCCAAGAAAGCGCAGACCTCCATGAACACGGAACGGATGCTCCACGCCGCCGGGTTCCAGGTGAAGATCGCCGACACGCCGGAGAAGCTCGTGATGCTCAAGGGGCTGGCCCAGCGGAAGATCGTTCCCTATCCTAAAGAAGGCGAGATGTACTACCTCTATGCGGACGCCGCTTCGTGCCAATGCCTGTACATGGGAACCGCCGACGCCTATCAGCGTTACATAGAATTCAAGGTCGGGCAGAGCATAGGGGAGGACAACCGCAAGGCCGCGCAGGCGAACGCGAATGCCGCGGCACCGGTCAACATGGGCGTCTGGGGCGGATGGGGCCCCTGGTACTAGAAGGAAAGTAGCGTACCGGACCTGATCGCTCACACCTCAGGAACGCCCTGAGGCCGTTCCTTGTCCTTGCC
>JAQYVQ010000599.1 GCA_030145435.1 Syntrophobacteria bacterium
ATGACCGACGAACAGCCGAGGGCTAAGCCCCCCAACTTCCTGGAGGTTCATGCAGGCAACCATCCGGACAAGATGGCCGTGATCGGCCTCGATCGCTCTCTGACCTACGGGCAGCTCAGGGAGAGGGCCAGGGCCCTGGCCAGGAGCCTCTACGACCTCGGGGTGAGACCCGGAGATCAGGTCGCCCTGATGACCTACAACCACCCCGTACATGCTGAGGTCGCCAACGCGCTCCAGTACCTCGAGGTCGGCCTGGTCATGGTCGGGTACCGAATGAAGCCCCGTGAGATCGAGTACATCGTGGGCAACTCGGATTCTACGGTACTGCTCTTCTGGCATGAGTTTGCTGACCGGATCCTCCCCCACAAGGAGAACTACACGAAGATCCTGCCCGGGGGATTCATTTCCTTTGGGGGGCCGCAACCCTCAGGCGCCCAGGACTGCGAAGCCCTGATCCAGGACGCACCGGACATGGATCTGGATGCGCTCCCTCCTGCCACCGAACCGGGCAGTTCGATGATATACACCTCAGGGACCACGGGGAGGCCGAAAGGGGCGGCCCGGAGGACGGATTTTGTGGCAAAGCCCGGAGTGATGGACTTCATGTTCAGCACCATTAGCACCCTGAAGATGGACCCGAACGAGGTACATCTCGTCTGCTGCCCCCTCTACCACTCCGCCCCTACCCTGTTCAATTTGGTCAACTTTCTCCTGGGGGGAACCTCGGTCCTGCAGTCGCGTTTCGACCCGGTTGAGTTTCTCGAGATGGTTGACAGGCACGGAGTGACCTCGACCCACCTCGTTCCCACCATGGTCAGGAGACTGCTGGATGTCCCGGGTGCAGTCACAGATAAACTCAACCTTTCCAGCCTGCGGACCGTAATTTGTGGGGCCGCACCCCTTTTCCCCGAACACAAGCTCGCCTTCCTGGACCGTTACGGGGACTGCCTCTACGAGTACTACGGATCCACCGAGGCCGGCATGAACACCCTGATCACCCCCCAGGAGATACGTAAGCGCCCTTCGAGTGTGGGAAAGGCCTTCAGCGGCAATGAGCTCATCCTGTTCGACGAGATGGGAAACGAGGTTCCAGACGGCGAACGGGGTATCCTCTACATGTACAACGGGATCATGATGGACGGCTACTACAAGAACGAGATGGCCACGGAAGAGGCACGACAGAAGAAGTACATCACCGTGGGAGACGTGGCAATTCGTGACGAGGAGGGGTACTACTTCATCGTCGACCGGATCAAGGACATGATCATCCGTGGAGGGGTAAACATCTACCCGGCAGAAATCGAGGAGGTCCTGGTCTCCATGCCGGGTATTGTCGACGCGGCCGTCGTGGGCACAACCGACCCGGAGTTCGGAGAAGCCGTGGCCGCCTTCGTCGTGTACCGGGAAGGTGTTCAACCCACCGAGGAGGACATCCAGGCATACTGCAAGGAGCAGATGGAGAACCACAAGATCCCGGCCGTCATCATACCCACCGAAGAGATCCCCAGGACCCCGACCGGTAAGATTCTGAAGAGGGAACTCCGGGAGCGGCTGAAGGGTCAATGAAACAAGGGATGGATGAAAGTACGTATCAGTATGGGTGTTTCCTGCGGACGCTCATCGACACGGGCGTGCCTATCCTGCTCCAACCCTGAGAGATCGCAGCCTCATGTGAGTAAGGGAGTCTCGTCACGGGGTCGCTTCCGCTGGCGATGCATGGTCATTCTCTATCGTCTTCGAGAGGGACCTGAACCGCTCATAAATCTCGCGCCTCATGGAAGAAACACAGAAGAAATCCTCTCCAAGGGGCATCATGTACATGCACTCCAGATCACGGGGAGGCTTCACGAACAGGATCATGTGGTACACGAACTCCTCGATCTTGCATGGACAGACGCCTCCACGGGACAGGCAAGAAGCGCCGCGGATGCATTGGGGAGCGGAAGGTACGGCTTCTTTTACCTCGATCTGTGACATCGTTCTTCTCCTCGATTAAGAGAAAGGCAGGAAAGCTGTTCCATCGGACAATACACCAAGAAGCTTGACCTCCTGTCCTCCCCCGCTGAAAACATACGGATGGGTCCGCTCTGCATCCTTTGGTGTCTTTGTTCTTGACAGGAGTTCCTTCTGTCCTATATGGGTCTTATCCTGAGAGAAGTTCTTATCTTCCCATCGAACTGGAGAGGAGACGATCATGCCTACAGAATTCGCCGAAATGGCAGTCAGTAACCTGCGGGATACAACCAACTTCGGATGGTACGTGATTCCACTGTTTTTTCTCGTCGTCCATTTGTACGTTGAAGAGATTCAACGCAGGAACTGGAGTGTCGTGTTTGCGGGCTTAGCCTACTGGGGCATGGACTGGTTCAATGAGATTTGGAACTCTCTTGTTTTCCACTTCACCCAATACGCACCCGTCTGGGGTGTACAAGGGAACAGTGCATACAAGATACTGATCGGTCTCAATATCGAAATCAGCTTGATGTTTGCGTTCATCGGTATCACCACAGCGAAAACCCTCCCTGCGGACAAGAAGATGAAGATCCTGGGAATACCGAACCGCTGGTTCCTGGGTCTTGCAGGCTCGATCGGATGCGTCTTCATCGAGTATTTTTTGAACGCCATTGACGTCCTTACATGGGACTATTCTTGGTGGAGCCGGGGTTCGCCGATCCCGATCGTATTGTTCGGATATCTGACCTTCTTCATGGTCTCCTTCTGGGTTCACGACATGGCAACGACCCGAGGCAAAATTATCGCAGTTACTTCGATCCTTGGATTCGACGCGGCCTGTTTGGTCATTTTCGGCGGCGTTCTGGGATGGCTGTGACCTCAAAGCCCCTGCCGGGCCGGGTTCCTGGGTGCTCCGTGGCCTGAAATTCCGGTCCCCGGCCCATAAATCTATAAAGAAACTGCCAGAGTTGTCCGATTCATGGACCAGTACGGCTGGAGCTGGTCCCGATTGACCACTCGCACTGAAACCCGCTCCCAAGAGCCTCTTTCGAACAACAACCGGGACCGTTCGTATACAGCGGCTACGGTACACGAAGGAGGGGGAGCATGCAGAACGCGAGAAGATTCACCGTTTTGAGTCTGCTGGAACCCAGTCGCATCGGTCCAACCATCACACGGCCCAAACCGGCGAGATGGTTCCACCGAAGGAACGGAGGACTGTCCGACCGGCTGCTTGCCAACGCCGTCCACTGGCCGCTCGACTCGACAGGCGCCTTCCGGAAGAACTTGATGCATACGTCCCTGTAGGGCCAGGCAAAGGCCGGGGCAGAATTGGATGCCTGATGAAGATTCGGTTTAGAAGAGAACGCCGGCGATCCGGAAGATCCGGATTGGACCTTCCTGTTACGTTTCGAATCTATCTTCCGTCCTGCCCGGAGATCGCCTCCTCTTTCCTCTCCGCACGACTCTACGACGTCTCCCAGGAAGGATTAGCACTGCTCACAGACGCCATTCATTCACACAGCCTGCACATGTTCCACCCAACCGCCACCTCAGCCGAACAGTGCCTTCTGGAAATAAGAATCCCGACTGGAAATCAGGACCTGACCCTGCACGGAAGGGTTGTCTGGTACGACCGAATCGACACCGAGGGCCCGTATATTTTTCAAGTGGGGATAAAAGTTTTTGATCATCCAAAGGATCTGAGGAAGCAAATCGAGACCTCTGTCCAGGAGCACCCATCCGCTTCACAGCCCATGGAAATGTGATTCAATTAGGTATTTGGTTTTAGGTATTGGCTCCGATCCACTACCCTATTGATCGCCCTTTCCACAGACGGCCTTTTCCAGGGAAAGAATCTTCTTGAGCAGACCCTCGTCTTCCACGTCGGGATGAAGTACGCGGATCATCGTGATCACTTCACATGCCGCCTGCTTCCTTCCCATTTTGCTGTGGGCCAGGGCGATCCGGTAACGGGCATCAAGCCAGGCGGCGCTCCCCTCCTCTATCCCCTTCGAGTAGGTTCGCCACAACTCGAGGGCCTGGTCCCAATTCCCCTGCTTCTCATAGATCCGGCCCAGATTGGAGAGTGCATCGGCTGCGTCCGGCGTTCTTGTCAGGATCTGACGATAGATACGGCCTGCCCTGTCCGTCTCGCCCTGGGCCAACAGGATTTCCGCCATCCTGAATTGGATGACGTCCAGATATTCCTGGTAGCCGGCGCGCTTCGCCGCAATATCGGCCATTCCCGTATAGACCGTCAGCGCAAGTTCCATCCAGGCACCCGCCCGGTCCGGGTTCCCCGCCTTGTTCCATCTCTCCGCTTCCTCGTCGTATGCCTCGGCCCATTCGGCCAGTAAATCCCAAAGATCCTGGTCCACCGGATACCCCTGGAGAAGAGACCTGATGGACGTTATGGCCGGATCGATGCGTTGCTTGTCCCGGTAGCACTCCAGCCGAAGATTCATGGCGGTCAACCAGAGGGGCTTGTTCTTCGGAAAGCGCTTTTCGAAGCCTTCCAGGCTTTGAATAACCTCTTCACAACCTTTGCCCGGGCCGCAACGGAACAGGCGGGCCTGCAGAATCGTCATTTGCGGTGATATCTGAGTGATTTCGGGCTTCGCCCTCTGGGCCTTAGGGAGCCCCTGAAACTTCTCGAACTGAGACGCCAGGGCCGCGTAACGTCTCCTTGTGTCGGTCTCCCCGCTCTTCCCCGCTTCCCTCCTTCGCTCAAGGTCCTCCACATCCGACTTCAGGATATAGTACCTGGCCGGCCAATACTGAGGGGAGCCCTCTTCGATAGCAGAAAACTCCCCTCGAGCCTCCTGGCTCTTCTTCTGCTTCTCGTAGTCCTTACCCACAAAGAAGTGCGCCCCATTTTTGTCCCTCGGGTTCGGACATTTCTTCAGATACTTCTTGCTCGATAGCACGTAACGTACGTAATTCGATTGGGTAGACGCCTGTTTGTAGTTGCCCGCTGCTGCCACATATTCCAGACAGACGGCCTTCCCGACGAGACTCGACTGCGGGTATTCGGCGTAGAGATGGTCAAAAGAGGAGAGAGCCTCCTTCCAGCGCCCGATCTGGCAGTAGGCATACCCGGAACGAAAACAGACATCATCCATCCGATTTCCTATGTAAACGTCTGAAGACGTCCAAAGATGCCGGTACCGCTTCGCAGCTTCCGCGTATTCTCTCTGCTTGAAGCTATCATCCGCAAGGGCCAGGTACCCGATCGCCCCTAGCTCGTCGTAGGAGAGTTCGGAGAAGAAGGCAGCGTTTTCCCCGACCAGGCTATAGAGTTTCGTGGCGTAAGCTGCATCATATCGGGAAAGCCTTCTCAACACTCCCAGGGCCTCGTGGCACAACGTCCTTGAGCGCTCTCCGCTCTTGTTCCCCTCCTTGTTGATCTTCTCAAGAAGCACCTTTGCCCGGGGTTCGAGGACAACCTTCTCACGCAACCTCTTCTGCGCGTCCCCCAAGACTTCCGACAGGGTCTTCTCTTCGATCTCGGTCTCCAGTTTCTCCAGATGCCCGAGAGCGGCCTCATGGTCCCCCTGCTTGTACCGGATCTGTGCCTGCTCGTACAGGCTCCACATGTACAAGGGGTCGTTTTGTCTTACGTGTTTTGTGATCGCTTCCAGATCCTTGGCGGCCTTGTCGTCCTTCCCCATCTCCTTGAAACAGAGGGCACGGCCGAACAGGCTCTTGCCAACGATGGTCTGGTCCGCGATGTCGAAGAGGGTGAGGGAGAATCCTGCGACGGCCTCATCCAGAAGAATCTTCCTTTGCGAATTGCCTGCCGGATACAGGAAACTCCGATAGTATCCGCTCCAACTCATCCAGTACCTGGCGAGGGTGATAAGCCGGTGTGGCATCTGCCACTCCGGCGAATCTAAAAACGCCTCGGTGTCCTCTACCTCATCGAGCTTCTCCTCCTGAAGTGCCTCGATCACCTCCTCGTTCGACGTTATGATGAATTGGAGAATCTCATCGTTCTTCTCGAAGGTTGCCCGGTATGCCTTCGCCACCTTCGGGCTGGAAAGGTTGGCGCGCTTCTCCAACTCGAGGATCTTGCTGATCGACTCGCCTGATTTCTTGAGGATCCGCTCCTGCGCTTCGAAGGTGAATCGATTCTCCTGCTTCACCTGGCGGGCTTCCGTGTAGAGGCCGTCGAGCCACGTTTGCATCGCGCCCAAGGACCCGATTTGGGCTGGATCCATGGAGCTGGCGGGTGAGGAATGGGAGGATCCGAGCAGGATTGAGGGCCGGAGGAAGAGGGCTTGCCCAACCAGAAGAACCAACGAGACTCTCGCTGCCACATCGAGCAATCTACGCATTCACAAGAACCTTAGCCTCTAGTCTCCGCTCTGTGCCGTGCTCATGCGGGGTATGGTAAAGGAAATGTTAGTCTTCTTCGCTTTAATACATGTATTGAACACGCTGATCACGTGTTTGTATGCCACCTTCGCCTCAGGCTCGATCACGACGATGATATCCCTGGGAAGACGATGCAGGTTGAGAAGAAGATCCCCGAGCCCTGCAACCCTTCTTTCCTGCAAATAGATCTGTGGCCCTTCCCTGCCTCTCGCCACATGGATCTTGACCACTTCCCAGTCCTTCTCCCGCTCGTACTTTGGGGTCCTCGCCTGATCGGGCAGCCGGTTTTCAAGAATGCCTTCCGGTACGAGGAAATTAAGCGTCATGATGAAGAAGATCATCAACAGGAAGATGACGTCGATCAACGGTGTCATCATGATCACGAATCTGCGCTTGTTATCCGTCGCTTTTGTGGGAAGCTTCATCCCTCAATTCCCGTTCGTACGGTTTTCTCGTGGCGAAATGAATGCGGCTGATGCCCGCTTGGGCGACCTGCTGCAACACCTTCTGCAGAATATCAAACGGGGCATCCTGGTCGCCCCGGAGCTCGACCATGTGTCCTCGCGGATCCGGGAACATGGCCCGGATGATCCGCTCCAGGTCAGCCACAGCCACCTTCTGGCTCCCCATGATGACGTATTCTTCGGCCGTGACGGTGATCGAACACTCTGTCAGTTCCGCATTTGTCTTGGACTCGTCCGCGCTCGGCAAGATTACATTCTTGGGGAGGAATTCGTAGAAACTCATGATCATGATGAAAAAGATGATGATCAGAAATACAACATCGATCAGCGGTGTCATGTTCACCACGAAAGAAGCCCACTCTCTCTTCCGAAAGGCGCGCACGATCAGCTCCCCTTCTGGGTGCCGTCCGGCTTGAAGGACGCGACGATCTGCTCCGCAGCGACCGAGGCTTCGCCTGCGAGTTCATCCAGGCGGTTCCGGAAGATGGCGTAGAAATACAGCGTCGGTATGGCAACAATCAGGCCCAGGCAGGTGGTCACGAGGGCTTCGAATATCCCGGCCGCCAACTGCTTCGGATCGATGGAACCACTGACCTGCGATATCTCGTTGAAGCAGCGGAGCATGCCGATCACGGTCCCGAGGAGCCCCATCATCGGCGAAATGTTCCCGATAACGTTCAAGTGCTCGATCCTGCGGGCCTGCCGTGCCGTGCGGGCCTCCGCGGTATCCTCCATCGCCTTGATCATGGCCGGATAGCCGAGATTGATCTCGTCCAGGCCCGCCGTCAGAACATCGGACAAGAACGTGGGTTTGGCCTTCGCCACCTCTTTGACCCGCGTGAAATCCTGCTTCTCCACCAGGTCCTTGAAGGTAGCGATATCTTCTACGGGAGCGAGCTTTGGCCGCCTGATCGTAAGCGCGTAGTCGATCACCAGACCGAGAGCGACGCACGAAAGAAGGATGATCAACCCCCCTACCACACCGCCCTTCTGGATCAGCTGGAACATGGTCATCTCTTCGTCCAACAGCAGAGCATCCACCGCCTCATCCTCCGCCTCCGGCGGGGCGATCAACTCGGCGACGGGTTTCTCTTCCTCCAAAACTACTTCCTCCACGACTTCTTCCTCTACAACGCCGATCTCCGTCTCTTCCGTGCTATCGACCTGAGCATTCGAGACAGATACGCCCGTAAGAAGAAGAATCGCGAGACCGATCGCATAGGATGTCCACCGATTCATATATCGTGCCTCCCTTCGTGGTTGAGAATCCCTACAGATTCTTGATGAACACATCCAGATAGTCCTTCCAGTCCGAGCCGAAAATGAGCATGACCATCATTTCGTTCATTCTTTCCATCTCGTTGAAACGCAGGCACTCCCCTCCGCCCTTCTCCGCGAAAATCCTGAACTCCCTCATCAATTGCCCGTGGAGAACCACATCGCAGGGAGGCTCCACCCCTGCCGGGCAGCCATGGTATTGCCCTGCCAACGGGATCGGTCGATTTGTGTCGACCGTTGCCAGGGTCCCTCCCATCTTGTCACGGAACTTTTCGACCAGGTGAGTGGTCTTGCCGACGTCCGCCTGGTGGGGCGGCGCATCCCCGATCAGCACGATCACCTTTGCGGACTTCTTCTTCCAGTTGAGATCTTCGATTGCGATCTTCAAGCCCTCGTAAACGGCCTCTTCCCGATCGCCTCCGCCTTCATAGTCCGTCTCTTCCAGGAAGAGCTCGAGCCCCCGTGTTCCATGGGTGAGCTGAACGGCTCGCGTAACGAAATCCATCCCCACATCGCGATAGGTCACCAACCCGATCCTGGCGGCAGGCACGAGCTTCCTTATGGCCCGGACGAGACTCCGGATCTTCTTCTTCACGTGCTCCACATACAACCCCATACTGCCCGTGGAGTCGAAAACGAAGACGATATCCAGGCCTTTCTTCCGCATTCGCTTGATGTGTTTCGCGAACGCACCGGCAAGTTCTTGCTCGCCTGTGAAGTAGGGTTGGCGATTGACGGCGAAGCTGGAGAAACTCCGGTCCATCGTGTCGACCCGAATCAGATCCAGTTCCTGCCGGAGGGAAGGGTCGAGCTGGAAGTCGATTTTCGGTATATCTGGGAAATGCTCGACTTCTGGATGCGGGTACAGAACATCCTCCCTCTTGCGCGTTCGATCCACCAGGCTTTTGTCCTGGTATTTCATCCTGTCCGCGATGCCCCCTTCGTCCTTGAAAAGGATCGAGGCCGCAGCCCTTTCTTCCCTCATTTTGGGTATGTAGTAGGTCGTGTGGATGAAGATGAAGATGATGAGCAGGTGAATGAGAACAGAAAGGATCAACGATTCACGGGCACGGATGGCATTCAGGATGTTCTGGAGGCGTTTCATGCTGCCCAGTTGAACCGATGAATGCTACGTTTCGAATCAATACATCGGGGTATAGTGATTACTGCCCAATTGGATCTATCTACTTTATCAAGTCCATCCCTGGTAGTCAACACGGCTATCGCCTACCGAGAACGCAGCTTCTCGAACTCCTTGTCGTCCACGACCTCCTTCCTGGTGAATACGTCGTAGACGAACACACATTTCTCTACGATCTTTCTCGTGCCCTTGAGTTCTATGAAGACCGCTTTCGTTTTCGGCTCGTCTGCCGCCTCATCTTCATAGATCCGGTAGTGATAGATCCCGGGCTCCAGGGCCATGGAACCTGTACCGCCCGGCCCGACCGACATGATCTGTTCCTTTTTCCGCCTCACCTTCACGAGGAGGGTTCTTTCCGTCTGGTTGTTGACGACGATGCCGGACTCCGGGAAATCGGAGGGATGATCCGGTTCATCGAGATCGATCGCCTCCATGTCCTGGATCATCTCGTTGACCTTTAGAAACTCCACCTGGTGGGACGAAATACAGCCTCCCAGGAAAGAGAAAAGAAGGACGATTACGAGAATCAGGAAACGACGCATCATGATCTATAGCCTTTCCCAAATGGATGCCACTTCTTCGGGATCCACGTCGAAGACGCTCCCGGTGGGCGCCAGGGCCTCGTTGCGGTAGAACTCCGGCTCCGGACCGTGGATGGTGCTGAATTCGGCCCCCTCATTGAACTTGATCTCGTCCCGCAGCGTCTGCTTTCCGATCTCCATCAGCTCGCCTTCCGTTACGTCGAGACCGTAGCGAGCTTTCAGCAAGTCCTTGAAGAAGCCCAACGCAGCGGTATGATCCGAAGGCGCAGCAAGGAGGCAATACCCGAGGCTGTCCACCATTCCCATGACAACCTGGATTTGAAAGGACTTCTCTACCTGGCCTTCCTTGGCCATGGGATCGTCGTACGAAAGCCCTGCCGTGTGGTCCGCCCCCATCGGGCTCGTCGCGTACGTTACGCCACAGGGTTTGCAGACCCGCCCGTCGTGCGCCGGGATCGCCTGCCCTTTGAAGGCAGGGACCCTGGTAACGCCCAGGGCCTTGCTCGTGGCCACCACCCCATTGCCCAGGACTGTCCCGAACTCGGTCCCCTTCTCCACCTCGTCCAGAAGGGCCCATGCCGAGGCCACATTCCCCATCTCCATCTTGCCCGCACTGGCCGCCACGCCCAGGGCAGAACCCAGGTCGATCGTGTCCAGGCCCATCTCGTCACAGAATCGATCCATCTTGGCCACCTCGTCCGGGTCCGCAATGCCCAGGTTCGTGCCCAAGAGGGCGATCGTCTCATATTCGAAGGCAGACGTGACATGCTTGCCGTCCGCACCATGGAAGATGATCGAGCATTTCACGATGCATCCGGGCATGCACCCGTCCATGCGTCCGCCCCTCTCCTCACCGAGTTTCGCCAGGGCCTCCCCACCCACGTTCTCGAACCCGGGCGTTTCCTCGCTGCTGTAGTTCTTGGACGGCATGCTTCCCAGGCCTCGCAGTGCGACGATACCAGCGGGTGTGCCATACATGCTGAAGCCCTGGAGTTGCTTGTCCTCCTTGATCACCTGGGTCCAGTTGCCCAGGATCTCACGATAGGCGTCCTTGTCCGCCATCGAAACCGCAGGTGCACCCTTGTCGTCCACCACGATCGCCTTCAACCCTTTTGCGCCCATGACAGCGCCCATTCCCCCTCTTCCTGCGTGCCGTGAGGGGTGACCGTCCTTGTCCGTGAAGGCCACTGAAGCGGCTTTCCATTTCCGCTCCCCCGCGGGTCCGATGCAGATCACGGCAGCGCTGTCTCCGTGCTGTTTCATTGCTTCCACCAGGGCATACGTCTTCATGCCCTTGCATGCATCCGCATCCTGCAAGGTCACTCCATCATTGTTGATCACGAGCAGGTACAGCTTGTCATCCTTCGGCGCCCCTCCGACCACGATCGCCCGAATCCCCAGTTTGTCCAGCTTCTGAGCCGTGGGTCCGCCCGCATTCGCCTCCTTGATACCCATCGTGAGCGGGCTCTTTCCGCCCACCGATATACGGCCGCAGGAAGGGGCCATCGTTCCCGCGAGCGGCCCGCCGGCAATCACGAGTTTGGCCTCCGGGCCGAGCGGGTTCGTACTCGGCGGAACCTCTTTGCTCAGTATTCTGGCCGACAGCCCCCTTCCGCCCAGGGCCGTCAACTCCTCAGGCAGATCTTCAAACCTGGTCTCAAGAGTGCTCATGTCAACTCGCAGGATCTTCATGCCTTTCTCCCCTCTCCACGCAGGTCATGACTAGAAGTCATTCTTTCACCGTAAACGAGCATAATCGAGACACCCCTCCAATTCAACCCCCGACACCCATCCGCCAAGCCCCAGTTGGCATTCAGTGGCTGTCCCCGATTTAACTGCCGGGGGGGGGCAGGCGGGGCATCGGATGCGATCTTCCTGTCACGGAGGAGATTCTCGCAGGGCGACTCGTGGAGGTTTCCCGAGTCCCCACGGCCGAACCTAAGCACACGCCTCCGGCGCCCACGTTCCGCACCGGGGGACGAGGGACTATGTTGCCGGAACACGGAGCCCAAGTGAATCTCATCCGTGATAGGAGATCGCATTAAAATCTCATCCTGTTCGGCGCATCGTCCCCCTTACGGATGAAGCCTCTCTTGCCCACGAATTCCTCGGTTTCCATGGCGATCAGAAGGTCGCGGTCTTCGTCGGTCTGTGCGAAGCATCTCTGCCCGTTCTCCAGCCGGGCGATCACGACCGAATACTCCGGCTCATTCTTCCGATCGTGGATCACTGTGTACGTTTCAACAACGGCAGGTCCTTCAGGTTCGAGGCATAAATCGGGGCTTTCCATCCTATCGATCTTTTCCTGGATCGGATCGAGCTGACCCCGATTCCACGGCTTCTCCGGTTCTCTCCCCCCGTAGATGCCGAGGGAATGCTTTGTCAGGTACATTCCGACTCCGGTTACCAGGCCGGTCTGTTCCGGTTTCTCCCGGATTCTTTCCACTGTCTGAGCGATGGCGTGGGTGGTGTAATTGTTCCCGGGCCCGCCGAAATAAGGCAGACCGCCGGTTACCGTAAGGTTCGGTGGATCGTTGACGTCCAGCCCGATTTCAGAAGCCGCTATGGTCGTGGCGCTCGGAAAGCAGCTGTACAAATCAAAGAAATCGATCTGGTCGATCCCCAACCCCGCCATCTCCAGTGCTGCCTTGGTCATCTCTCGAATGGCAGGACTGGACCAGTAGTTCACTCGCTCCGAAAGCAGCCATTTCTCCATCGCCTCGCCTCCCCCGAGCAAATAGACCCATTTCTCCGAAGGGATCGATAGCTTCTTTGCCACATCCGTGCTCGTTAAGACGACGGCCGCCGCCTGGTTGACGCCCATGATAGGGTTCATGAATTTGGTGTAGGGAAAGCTTATCATGCGGTTCTGATCTGTCACTTTCTCGATCTCGTGACTTGATCTTTCCTCTCTGAACCAGGCAAGTGGATTGTCCGCAGCGATTTTCGAAAATTCGGCGCAGTGCCGGCCCAGGGCGCTCCTGTGCTCTTCGATACTCTGTCGTCTGCGGGCCCTGAGTGCGTTCTCAAACAGCGGATACGCGCGGGTCGCTCCGAACGCATTGTTTCTAAATTCATGATCGGCAAATCCCCTTCGCGTGGATCCGATGATCTCGTTTCGTTGGGACATTCCCTCCAGGGCCCTGTACGTCCTCCTCCAATCGAAGGTCCGGTCTTCGGAGTACAACGCTTCTGCTCCGGCGAGAAGAGCGACGTCAATCTTGCCCTTTGCTATATCGTCCGCAGCCCTGTTCACGAGCCACTGGGGAGTGTTGCCCCCGATGCTGGTGTATTCCCGTATCCCCGGTTTGAACCCGAGAAGATCACAGAGTGCCGAGGTTGGGTTTTCCGTCTCGCAGAACATGTTGACCACGGAAAGGCTGTCCACGTGTCCGAGCAGATCGGAGCAACCGGAATCTTCGACGCAGACTTGAATCGCTCGTTTCGCCAACTGTGACGGAGACGGATCATCCCCCAAGATCTTCTCACGATGGGTGATCTGCCCTACCCCGACGATGATCGGGTGGATGGTGTCTTCCTTCACCTGTTACGTCCCTCTCATGGGGGGTAATAAATTAAAGTAACAATTGAAACATAACTATATATCTATGGGAATTTACAGTATAAATTATAAATCTTTATTCATGACAGGGAAGCCGATCAGGACGATGACGGTCATGTGGAGAAGGCAAGAAAGGCAATTCTTTGACATAAGGGTGCCCGTTCTTTACCCTTTTGTAGGATAAGCACAAGGGTTGTTCGGGCCCACTATAGCGCACGAAAAGGCACGTTATCAAAGAGGCGTCCGGGGAGATAGCCTTGGCATCCGTGAACTTGGAAACGCTCCAGAATCAACTTCAAAGCTTTGCGCGCGCTCATTACGGAGGGGACGCGGTTGTGCACCCCCCGGAGGTGATGCCCGGGCACGCCGGGCTCAGTTTCGGTTTTACGGTCCTTCACGAGAAGGAGGGGAACCCATGCGAGGATTCCCTGGTCCTGCGCCTCCCCCCGAAAGGAGTCCGGCAGAGCGGCAACACCGACGTGCTCCGTCAGGCCCCGCTCCTTCAGGTCCTGCAACGCAACGGGCTTCCGGTGCCGGCCGTTCGATGGTTCGGCGACGACCTGCAGTGGTTCGAGGTTCCCTATCTGATGGTCGAGTGGATGCAGGGCCGAACCTTTCACGTCTGGGACCCGGACGTGTCGTTTGATCGGAGCCCGCGGGCCATGGCCGGCATCTTTGAACAGGCCGTTCTCACGCTCGCACATGTGCATCTTCTCGATTGGAAGAACGAACTGGCCGGTTGGGAATCCCCACGATCGATCGAGGATGAAATCCGACACTGGGACAGCATCCTGGCCAGGGCTGCGGAGGCTGAATGGGTCTCCCAGGGGGAAGAAGTCAGGGCTCTGCTCCTGGAACGCCAACCCCCGGCTCCGCCTGTCGGTCTGTTCCACGGCGACTACCAGGGCTCGAACCTGCTCTTCCACAAGAAAGAGAGAGAAGAACTCGTCGCCCTTCTCGACTGGGAGATTTCCGGCATTGGCGCCCAATTGCTGGACCTCGGGTGGATGCTCGTTTTTATCGACCCGATGAGTTGGAGCCCTGAATACGGGCCCATCGCTTCGGTCCCGCCAGCCGAGCCGCTCATCGCCCTCTACGAAGAAGAGGTCGGCAGGAAGGTGGAGGACATCGCCTGGTACCGCGCCATAGCCGGCTACCGCTTCGGCGTGATCAGCGGCTTCAACGTGATGCTCCATCGCAGGGGCAAGCGGCACGACCCTGCGTGGGAGTCGCTTGCCCTCTCCGTTCCTGCCTTGTTTGGCAGGGCAAAGGAGATGCTGCTTTCTCTCTGAAACCTGATAACATTGAAGATGTGGGACCTAACCGGACCTCGGAGTCCACCACCCGGAAAGACGACATACACCTGGAGTCGACATGGCACAAGAAACGAACGGAGCACTGCGCGAGACCGTACGCGATATCCACCGATACATAGGAGACAACCTCTACTTCAGCCGGCCGGATCTGGAGATCAAAGGAGAGAAGTTCAACTCCGCCCTTTTCTTGACCCTCCTGACGGGCCTTCGTCAGGGGAAGGCGTTGATCATCGGAGAGCCGGGTCTGGGGAAAACCACGTCTGCAGAGTACGTCTGTTCTCTGTTGTACCGTGTTCCCCTCGGCACCATCTGGGGAAGTGAGGTCTCAGGACATCCGGAGCAGACGGAGGAGAAGATCATCGGCCGACCCGACCTGGGCAGGCTCAACCAGGGAGAAGAGGTCGTCGTGTGGTCTCACTTCGTACTCCTTCCCACCAAGATCGTGGACGAAATCAACCGACTCCCCGAAACAAAACAGAGCATGATTCTGGATGGAGTGGACCGCGGCAACTGGGAGTACCTGAACGATTCGGTGATCAACCGTGAATACTGCCTGTTCGCAACTGCCAACTACCAGGATGGAGGCACGAACACGATCATCGCTCCCTTGATCGATCGGTTCGACATCATGGTCGAATCCAAACACCCCGGACCGAACCTCGCCTTCCACATCGGCATGACGGGCGCAAACGGGTCGGGCCTGCGCAACGAAGAGTTGGAAAGAGGGCTCCATCGTATCCTGAATCAGAGGAATTCGTATGAAGACCGCATGGACCAGGCAGAGGAATTGTGCAATCAATTCGGCGAGGCGCTGACCCAAAGCCCCGGGGTGCAGACCCTCTCCCGTTCCGATCGTGAAACCATCCGCTCCCAGATGGATGAGATTCCTTTCGATGTGGACGCGAACGCCTTTTTGCGTCTGGTCCTGTCCGAGTTGTCCTTCTGCTATCACTACGGACAGAGGAGGTTTCACGAGGGGTGCGCCGATGGCTGCCACTTCACTTCCTATCTCTGCCATGCGGTCAGGAACTGCATCTCCAATCGATTTCCGAAAAGTGCTCGCACGCTTTCACAGGCCCTGGCGTGGTTCCTGGGCGACGAGCAGGTCGGACTCGAACACCTCAGGGCCATCCTGCCCTTCACGCTGGCACACCGAATCCAGTGGAAAGAAGAGACCCTGGCGCGCAGGGAGAAGGAGTCCCGCCAGGACCCGTTGCCCATTTACATGGCCAAAGAGGCTGTCCGGGAGATGCACCGGCGGTACATCGAGCAGGCGCCTCAGCTCAAGAGCGCGCTGGCGGCCGCCTGCCGAATCACGGACGGCGATGCCCTCGAGCCCGCACAGGGGGACCACCCGATCTACTGGGAGATCCGAAGAGACCTAGGTGAGGAGGTTCTGGATCGATGAAGAACCCCTTCCAGGATTTCCGGTCGGTTCCATACCATAAGCGGGAGATTCCCCTCGACCGCATCGTCCGCGCCAAGGAGGAAACCCTCGAACTGCTCGTGCAGGGATACCTTCAACTCGTGGAGGAGGAAGTCAGGGACCTGGTCTGGCTCGTGGAAGAGAGCAAGGTGGAGAAGGCTTACAACGCCGCCATCAAGAGGATCGACGGTTCTCTGTACGATGCGGACGACATCGACGAGTTCTGCGCCCTCCTGGACAGCTCGAACAAGCTTCCCTACCTGATTTCAGGGCCTGCCGGGATCTACATCTCCGCCCTCGTCAATCGCGCACAGGAGGATCACATCGTCTTGAGCCCGAAAGACTATGAGCGAAGCTTCCACTTCCTGGGCTACAAGCTTCCGGAGGGCAAGACCCTCGTACTTCAAGGGGACGTGGGAGATTTTACGGGGTCAGGTCTCTTCGGGGGCTCCTTGATCCTGGAAGGATCGGCCGGGAACTGGTGTGGGGCCGGGATGATGAAGGGCGAGATAAGGGTCACCCATAATACGGGCCAGAACACGGGCGAGTGGATGCGTGGCGGAGAAATCCACGTGGACGGCACCATCCAGAGCGTGGGGACCAAGTTTTACGGGAACACGGGCTATCGGGTGCTGTTCGGGGGCAAGATCTATCAGAAGGGAAAGCTTCTCGTTCCACGGGCCCTCGTAAAAGAAGGATAACAGGCTGAGAAAGGACAGTTGTGAGAAGAGACTGGGATACTCTCCTCCGTGAGGTCTGGGCCAAGGTGCGCGAAGGACACCTTTTTCCGGAACTGCCCCAACCCCAGTGGAGCGATGGACAAGAGCGAGTCGCCCTCGAGATCAAGGACAAGAAGATTTCTCTGTCCAGACCCTTCGTGGAGAAGATGTCCGAGAACATGGCAGAGGCCGACGTCATGGAAGGCCTGCTCGATCATGCCGTCTCTCACCACCTGTCCTGCCCCTGGGATTTCCCGACCCACATGAGGCTCTATGCGGAAGCCAAGAAGACCCTCAAGGAGCCCAGGCTGGCACAACTCGCCACCGATTACTTCATGGACGTCGTGGCCGACACGTATGCCATGCGTCAGAGAGAAACCCCCTTGCCCAAGCTCTATGAGCACCTCCGGCGAGACGAAGTCGACGAGGCTATCCACGCCCTCTACCAGCGCATCTGGGGTGTCGACCTTGGAATCAAGGGGCACGAGACCGTTTCGCGCAGGTTGTCACGCATTCCCTATCTGGATCGCCGGCGATGGACAGACAGCATCCGACGGTTCAGCAAGGTCCTCCACGGTCTTCTGGTCAAGGAGGAGGAGGACCAGGAGGGGGCAAACGACGACAACCCGATGGGCAACCACGACCTGCAGCAATACTCGGCGCAGGAGGTCGAAAAGGGGCTGCAAGACCTCGCCCGGGAAGCCGCCTCGCCGGCGGAGTTCAAGGAAATCATCGAGGACTTCGAGGAAGAAATTCTGGAGGCCACCGAGCCGAACGAAGAGGGGATGGGTCTCGGTCCGGGTCGATCGCTCGACGCCGACGTTCTCTACTACATGAAACTCGCAGAGAACTATGCACTCCCTGTGTGTACCGTACCCACCAAGAAAAGCGGGTCTCTCTACCCACACCACCACGCTCCCTGGGAAGTCGGGATGCCGTACCGGGAAATCGACCCCTGGACGAGCTTCGGCAAGATCATGCCGGGGATTACGCAGATCTGGAAACGGAGAGAGGGAGACATTTTTGGCGAAGAAGAAGATGTCCCGGACTGTCTGATCCTGATCGACTCATCGGGGAGCATGCCAAACCCGAAGCGCCACCTGTCCTACGCGGTCCTGGGAGCGGCTTGCGCGGCCGAGGCCTACCTACGCAGAGACGCCCATGTGGCGGTCTACAACTTCAGCGATGCCCATGTCGGTGGCCGCCGAAACCTCGGCTACACGGATCGCCGCTTCGACATCTACCGCAGCCTGTGTCACTACTTCGGGGGCGGAACAAGACTGCAAATCGAGGATATAGAGGCCCTTCAAACGGATGAGGTGCCGGACATCTTCCTGATTACCGACATGCAGATCACGAATCTCGCCTCACTGATCGAGCTTTTCAACCTGAGGCAAAACCGCGTTACAGCCGTCCACATCGGAGACAACGATTCGGTCCGGACCTTTCGACGGTCCATGGCCCCCAGGAAGAACGTCAGCATCTTTGCCGTAGAAGACAAGCAGAGCATTCCCGCGATCGTCCTTGGCAAGGTCAAGGAATATCTCTATTCCTGACGCCCCCCAACACATGAGGCAGAACCGATGAGCGAACCAGGCCCCCCTTCAGGTAGAATGGATCTACAACGACTTGTGACCGCAGTGCAGGAGAGCGGTTTCTACCAGCTTCTCGGAATGGAGATCGTGGACGTGAAGCCCGGATACAGCAAGCTCCGCGTCCGGTTCCGGAAGGCCCTCACGCACGCCGGAGGCGTGGGCCATGGCGGCGTAATGGCGAGCATCGCCGACTCTTGCATCGCCTGTGCCCTCTTCGGCATGATGCAGGACCCTGCGGAGCTCGGGATTTCCACGATCGAGATGAAACTCAACTACTTGCGTCCCTTCAAGGAAGGGGAGATGATCGCCGAGGGGAGGATTATTCAGAAGGGAAGTTCCATCGCGGTGGGCGAGATGGACGTGCATGATGGCAATGGCGTTATCTATGGCAAAGGCATCGCGACCTACAAACTTTGATTCATCGTACGGTCTCTTACCAACGATCAGGAGGCAAGACAGACGGATGCTGTGCCTGAAACTTTTCCGAAAGGCCCTCCTTTCCATCTTGAACCCCCTGTACGTGTTGCTTCTTTTCTCCTGCAACCCGGCCGAAACGCTTACTGTCGAGGTTCTTTCGATCCGACCTCACGACCCGGCCGCCTACACCCAGGGCCTTCTCCTCCATGAAGAGATTCTCTACGAAAGCACGGGCAGATACAGAGAATCGAGCCTGCGACGTGTGGACCCTCACACCGGCCAGGTCCTTCAACGGGTCAACCTTCCGCCGGACATCTTCGGTGAGGGACTCGCTCGCCGCGGCAACCGCCTGGTCCAGCTCACCTACCGAAAACAGATCGCCCTGGTGTATGAGATCGAGGCCTTTGGGACCCTTGGGCAGTTCTCCTATCAAGGGCAGGGTTGGGGCCTCTGCCACGACGGTGAATACTTCATCATGAGCAACGGAAGTGCCACGCTGACGATTCGGGACCCGGCCACATTCGGGGTGGTGGATCAGATATACGTCACGAGAGACGGAAGCCCCGTCATGAATCTCAACGAACTCGAGTGTGTCGGAAACGAGGTCTACGCGAATATCTATCGTTCGGACAGGATCGTCAGGATCGCAAAGGACACCGGGAAGGTCCTGGCCGATATCGACGCATCGGGACTCCTCTCGTTCACCGAACGGCTCAGCGCAGACGTCCTCAATGGGATCGCATATGACCCGGAGAACGAGACCTTCCTGATTACCGGAAAACTCTGGCCGAAGTTGTTTGAGGTGAGGTTCGTACCCTAGTCACCTCACCCTACCCTTCCTCTGCCGGAGCCAGACGCCCGAGAAACCGAGACAGGCAATGCCGATCAGTACGGTCAGCATGAGCCAGGCGGCGTCGTATCCCTTCCAGTCCACCATCGCTCCGAACACGGGAGGCGCGATAACCATTCCCCCCCAGGAAATTGTGAACACGATGCCCATGATGGACCCCACCAGGTCGTGCCCCGCGATCTCTGCAACGAGTGTAATGGCCAGCCCGTTCCAGCCGACCAGGGATGTCCCGAGCAACACGGAGATCACATACAAGAGCCACAGGGGTGGGGTTTCGCCGAGCAGGGTCAGTGCGTAGATGCCCACAACGCCGATCATGGCGAGCAGGGCCATCGGCACAACCCTGTCCCCGTGCAGCAGCCGGTCGCTGACCAAACCGAAGATGATTCGGGTGATCGTTCCGGCCGCCATGGCCACGGTGAGGAAGCTTCCTGCGATCACTCGACTCAGACCGAACGCCTCCTCTGTATAGACCACGAGGAACGCCACCACGCAGGACTGACAAGCAGCGTAGAGAGCGAAAAGGAGGGTGAGGGTCACCACCAGTGGCCTGAGAAGCAGGAGGCGAAGGCCCCCTTTTGCCCTGTCCGGTTGTCGAGGGTCATCCGGTGGCTCAGACGGAAGGTCCGGCTTTTCCCTGTAGAAAATGAGAGAGAACAACGGCATGCACAGAATCGCAAAGGCAAGGACGAGAATGGCCCTCTGCCAACCCATGATCTGGGAGCAGAAGGGGATGTACAGGCCCACCAGACTCCCTCCCACCGTCACACCTGTCTGCTTGATCCCCATGATCGTGGCCCTCTTGTTCGGCTCGAACCAGTACATGAGGCCCTTCGTCGTGATCTGGTTGATCATCCCGTATCCAGCCCCACCGAGGGCGGCAACCAGGAACAGGATCGTGTAAGTGGAAGACAGGGAAAGCACGAAGGTGGCCGTTCCGACGAGCGAAACCGAGAGCATCAGCATGACCCGGGCACCGTACTTGTCCACGAGGAATCCGGAAGGCACGGACACGAACATCATGGCGAAATACATGGCAGATACGATGAACCCGAGCTGACTGTTGTCGATGCCGAGCTCTCCCTTGAGCATCGGGGCCAAGGGCCCCCAACCGAAGAAGAACATGGCCATCAGGAAATGGGAGAAGCTCAGGATTCCGAAGATCATCCATTGGTAGCTGAGATCGGGTGGTTCAGCGGCGGGATTCCTGTCCGATCGGGTCGCGTCCATGTGCAGGCCTTCTGGTCAATGCGTTATGAGGCTGTTGAAAAAGTCCCATCTGCGGCGTTCGGCTTCATCCCTCGTCATTCAACGTACAGAAAGTACGCCTCATTGTGGGACTGGATCCCCGCCTTCGCGGGGACAAGTTTCGCCTGCCTTGCATCTCGAACTTCTGGAACTTTTTGAACAGCCTCCAACAGCCACTTTTTCAACGGGCTGTTATGGCCCCCCTCCGAAATGTGGACGCATGGCCGGATCGGAAGCGGGCCGGGAAGGGGCAAAGGCTAGATGTCGGCCCGCAGGATAGGAGAAACCCTTCTGTGTGTCAACCGGATTGCCCCGGGGTTTCGTAGACGGGAAGAGGCAGAAGAGGTATGATTATGCGTCGAATCTCAAACGAATATACACGGTCTCTGAGGAAGGAGGACGCACAATGAAGTTCTCGCTACCCCAGCTCCTTTGGTATGAAAACACGAGCCTGGACATCGAGCTTCCGGATGAATGGGAAGTCGAATACTGCCCCATGCGGGGCGCAGACCGCCCTCCCCTGACCGCTGCACAGATGGAGGAGGCCATCCTGAACCCGATCGGCACACCGCGGCTTCGAGACCTGGCCAGGGGAAAGAGGCGGGCGGTCATCATCTTCGACGACATGACGCGGCCGACCCGGATCTACGAACTTGCGCCCATCCTTTTGAAGGAGCTCACGGCCGGCGGCATCCAGGAAGAAGACATCGTGTTCGTCTGTGCCCTGGGAACCCATGGGGCACTCACGCAGAACGAGTTCCGCAAGAAACTCGGCCCGGAAATCGTCGAGCGGTTCCGTGTCTTCAACCACAACATCTACGAGAACTGCGTCGAGGTCGGAACCACGAGCCGAGGGACCCGCTTGCTCGTCAACCGAGAGGTCGTGGAGGCGGACCTGAAAGTGGCCATCGGGTGTGTGACGGCACACGCCCAGGTAGGATTCTCGGGCGGAGGGAAAATTGTTCTGCCGGGGATATCTCACGTGGACAGCATCGCCCACTACCATTTGCAGGTCGAGGCCATGGCCAGGGAAACCACAGGCTTGGGGAACTTCGACAACAACATCCTGCGGTTCGAGATCGAGGAGGCCGCTCGCATGACAGGCATCGACTTCCTCGTGAATGTCACTGTGAACGCACGGGGGGCAACCAGTGCCGTTTTTGCAGGAGATTTGTTCCAGGTCCACGAAAAGGCGGTTGCTCTGGCAAAGGACCTTTACGCGACCCACCCCAGACCCCAGAACAAGGACGTGGTGATCGCCAATGCCTTTGTAAAGGCGAACGAGATGGCCATATCCGTGCTTCTCGGCGTCCTCGCGCTCAAGGATCTGACAGGAACCGTCGTGGTCATCGCCGATTCCCCTGAGGGTCAGGTCATCCATTATCTCCTGGGACGATTCGGAAGAGACTACGGTGGCCGACAGTACCCCGTCGGGGCCCTTCCCGACAGCGTAAGGCTCATCGTCATGGCGCCACGAATGGACAAGACCTTTGGCGACTGGTTCGCCAACCCGGAGTTGATCACTTGGACCAAGGATTGGGGACAGACCCTTGACCTGCTCAGCGAGGAGATGAAGCCCGGCGC
>JAQYVQ010000469.1 GCA_030145435.1 Syntrophobacteria bacterium
CCGACGAGCAGCGCAATTTGATCGGATCATGCCTTCTTGAAGGCGGTCTTCGGAAAGAAGCAGACCGGGCACTCGTCCGGCGGTTCCTCGTCGTAGTGCACGTAGCCGCACATGCGACACCGCCAGACAGCTTTCCCCCCCTCCTCCTGGGCCGACATCTCTTCCGGATCCACCACCCTCTGTATGGGGAGGTCCTCCAGGGGAGGCATTGCCGGCTCGTAAGCACCAAGGGCAAAACCTGACACGATCATCCTCTGAATCTCGCTCGTCCCCTCGTAGATCTTGAAGAGCCGGGTGTCTCGCAGCAGCTTCTCCACCGGGAACAGCTTCGTGTACCCGTAGCCCGCCAAGATCTGCAGGGCCTCGCCCAGGACCTCCTGGGCCGCCTCCGAGGAGTACATCTTGGCCATGGATGCGGTCAGGGTGGAGTCCATCCCTTTGTCAGCCTCCCAGGCCGCTTTCCAGACCAGCAAACGTGCTGTCTCCACCTTCTGGTACATCTCTGCGATCTTGAACTGGATTGCCTGGAAATTGGCTATGGGGTCGCCGAAGGCACGCCGCTTCTTCGCGTAGTCGATCGCAAATTCCATGGCAGACCTGGCTGCCCCGACCGCAAATGCGCCGATGGCGGGCCGCGTGCGACCGAAGGTCTTCATGGCGAGAACGAACCCCTCACCGGGCGGGGCGAGCACATTCTCTTTGGGCACCCTTACGTCCTTGAAGTTCAGGGCGGCCGTATTGGAGGCACGCTGGCCCAGCTTCGGTATCTTCTGTCCGGAGGAAACGCCCTCCCAATCCCTCTCAACGATGAAGGCACAGATCCCCTTGTGTTGTGACTCCGGATCGACCGTTGCAAAGACCGACATGTAGTCGGCGATCCCCGCGTTGGTGATCCAGTGCTTGGTCCCGTTCAAGACCCAGTGGTCCCCCTCCTCCTTGGCCAGGCACCGGATGCCGGAGACGTCGGAGCCCATCGTGGGTTCCGAGGTGGCAAAACAGATCAGCTTGAATTCCTTGGCAATTCGCGGAAGATATTTCTCCTTCAAGGCATCGTTCGACGAGAGAATGAGCGGTTCCATGCCGAGGGAGTTGTCAAAGATCGAGGTGGCGAGCCCGGGGCAGGCTGCCGCGAGTTCTTCCGTCACGATGACCGCATCCAGAAGACCGCCACCCGGCCCCCCGTACTCCACGGGAATGTCCCCATTCATGATGCCCGCATCAAATGCCTTCCGGAGCACATGCATGGGGGTTTCGTGTATTTCATCGTAGTACCAGGCAACGGGCAGGATCTCCTTCAAGGCGAAGTCCCGGGCCTTCTTCTGTAACGCCAACTGCTCTGGGGTCAGGGTAAAGTCCAGCATGGGAACCTCCCTTCGTCTTGGCCCGAAGCACTCCTTCTCCGCCCTCTCCTCTTCGTCGGTTCCTGGACGGCATACACCAGGATAGGCGGCATGTATGATAACACGAATCGTGGTATGAATGGGCCCTGCCGCTTCAATCTTCTTCCATGATGCCGTCTTTGAGCGCCTTCAAGTTCGGAACCGGCATCGGTGTGAGGCTGCCGTTTTCCGGATTGAACATCTGTCGGTAAGACATGGACACATTTCCCTGCCGGCTCATCACGTCCCAACCACGCACCAGGTACGGACATGCATCGTTGAAGCAGATGTACATGTACTCGTTCTGCCAGGTATTGAAGGGAGAATCCGGAATGATCCATTTTTTCATCTTCTGCCCGCAATGGGGACAACACAAGGTCCTCTTGACCTCTTCCCTCTGAGCCTTCATCTCCTCGGCGGTCAAAGGCCGCTTCTCCTCTTCCGCCATGGGCGGCCTTTTTCTCGGCTTGGGGTCCGTCCCTTTCTTCTCCGCATACACCGCATAGATCGGATCACTCGGGATGCCCCTGTCAGCGTACCTGTCATCCTTGGGCCTCGGCTTTCCCTTGGACCTGAACACACTCGGCGCCTCGAACGAATCGGATCCATGAAAGAAGTCCTCCACGAGGATCACCCGTTCCGGTTCACTGCACTCACGCCAGATCTTGACCGCCTTCTCGGGGAACATTCGATTAGAGAAGATGACCAGAAACAGCCCGCCTGGCTTGAGCACTCTCGCGACCTCGCGAAACACCTCAAATGGCCTGGTCATGTAATCCACGGACACCGTGTTCAGGACGACATCGAAGCGGTCGTCCTCGAAGGGAAGGACCGGGTCCCTGTTGAGGTCGTGGAGAACGATTTCTGTCACGGCCTTGTTCCGCGAAAGCTCGTTGTTGTTCAGACCGAGACCCACAACCTCGTCCGCCTCTATGCTTTTGGGGACGTGTGAATCCCAGCTGGCCATCAGATCGAGGATCGCGGGCCGTCTCTCCACCGCCAGTGTGTCAATAATTCTTTCGACCGTCTCGAGGGCGACCGCATCCAGATGGTCAACGAATCGGTCAAGGGCATAGAATCGGCCGTCGTCCGACTCATCCTGCCTGGAAAACGCATCTCCCCTGTTCAAGAATTCCTCGATTCCCTCGTGCGTAACTTCTTGCAGTTCACTCGTGTTCATAGCACCCGTCTTTTCTTTGCGGCTTTTCTTTCCCTATCCACGCTTATAGTGTGTGCACGTTTCGCTTCGTAGCAATACCAGAGGATTGGCGGGATATTGGTAGGTGGAAACTGCTAACGTCCGGGATTCACCTCTCCTGGAACCGCACCGGTTCCCGCACGCTTGAGGCCGACCATGAACCAGGCGGCATTCGGGGAGGATGAAACTAGGGACTAGACGGTTATGTGGTGGGAATCCGATATCCCATCGAGGAAAAGAAAGGACTTGACCTGGACCGATATCGCTTCGGCCTCAGGGTTGTCGAGAAATTCTCCCATGTGAGGGTGTCTCTTTCGAATCTGCTCAAGGATCCGCTTCTTCTTCCCTTCCTCCTCCACCACGTGAAAGGTGCCATGCACAGTCAAGGCCTGTATCTTGTCCCGGTCTGCAGGCAATCCTTCACATCGGTTGTCCACCAGGAGGCTCACTAGTTCGTTGGAGAGAAGGTTCGCATATTTCGTCGTGTTCCGGTGGGTGACCATGTAGATCCACTCCACCTCCTCGTCCGCAACATAGGCCATGAGCGAACAATGGGGCTTGTCTTCCCGGGCGGTGGCCAGAACGCACATGTCCTTCTCTCTGAGGAACGCCTTGATTCGGTCTCGCAGTTCTGTCGCCTTTCTATTCGGGCGTGCGACTCACCGCCACATCTCGGGTGTCTTCAGTCCTTCGGCCGAAGCGAGCATCGGCGAGTCTTCTGCATGGTAAACCGGCCTGCCTTCCAGCAGTGTCAACAGGACGCGGGTCTCGAACAGTCCCGCCGGCTCACATTCAAGGATATTCCGGTCAAGAACGGCGAGGTCGGCGAACTTGCCTTCCTCGATGGATCCCGAAATCTTGTCCAGGCCCATCTCCTTGGCCCCGTTGATGGTCAGCATCGGAATCAGTTCCTCCATGGTCAACTTTTCCTTCTCGTTGAACACGCCCCGTTCCGGATAGAAGGGGTCGATGCGTGTCGAGGCCATGGCGAGCCCGGGAAAGGGATTGACGGAGGACGTGACACAAGGCCAATCGCTGCCAGCACTGACGAGCGCTCCGGCATTCATCAAGGTCTTGTACGGGAAGGCCTTTTTCCATCGCTCCTCGCCTATGAGGGGCGTGACGATGGCTCCGTAGTCGAAGTCGGTGCTTGCCCATGTTTGAATGTTGAGAGAAACGCCCAACTGCGAATAGCGGGGGATGTCGTCGTCGGAATGGAAGAAGGCGTGCGTAATGCAGTGACGCAGTCCGTTCTTGCCGTTCGCCTTGCGGGCTGCTTCTACGGCGTCCAGGGCGACGTGGGCAGCCTTGTCACCGATGCAATGCATCATGATCGGGAGGCCATTGCGGTCAAGATCGGTGACGACCTGCTTGAGCTTCTCGGGAGAAATCGTCAGGTCTTCGTACAGATAAGGCATATCGAAAGGAGAGCTGCGATCGAGGAATGCGACCGTGTCATTCTGGGAGGAGCCATCCACGTAGATCTTGGCCCCAAACGTATTGAGCCGGCCTGTATTGTACTTTGCGGCCACAGACGCGATCTCCTCGGCCGAACGAAGATCTTCTTCAATGGATCCGGCCTGGACGGCAAGGTTTCGTGTCAGGACACGGGCGTTGAGGCGTCCGTCCCTGGCCAGCCGGTTCAAAGCGGCGAGGTCCGCTTCTTCCGAACCCGCCTCGCTGAAGCCGACGATTCCATACGAATTCAGTTCGGCTATACCCCGTTCGGCAAGAGCCATTCTCCGCAGCAATGAGATCTTCGGGATGTGCCGACCCACGAGTGCCATTGCCGAGTATTCGACCAGGAAACCGGTGGGATCTCCTGTATCAGGATCCCTGGCGATCAGGCCGTACTGTGGGTCCGGAGTGTTCTTGTCGATTCCTGCGATTCTCAATGCTGCAGAGTTGACCCAGACGCCGTGAAGGGTCATATCCATCAAGAAGGCCGGAATGTCGCCGACGATTTCGTCCAGCATCTCCTTCCTCGGGCCCTCCATCCCGAACGTGAAGGGAGACCAGACACCCCCCAGGAACCAGCCGTCTTCCATACCGCTCCCTTCCTCATACGATTTCTTGATTGTGGACAGACAGGCGTCGATACTCGGAAGGGTGGGAGGATCGGGCAGTTGGCAAAGAGAACGGGCGTACTGGACTGCCGTGATGAGATGCACATGCGTGTCGTATATGCCGGGGATAACCAGCCGGCGCTCGAGGTCAACGACCTCCGTGTGCGGACCGATGCATTCTTCGACGTCGGCGTTGGCGCCAACCCGCACAAGACGACCCTCTTGGATGGCCACGGCCTCGGCCCATGGCTGTTCCGGATTTACCGTGTAGAATCTCCCGTTTCGGAATACGAGATCACATGCGCTTGCCGAGAGTTGTTCTTTCATTGCAGGGTCCTTTCCGTGGCATGCGGGTCGAACGATCCTTCACTTGCGAGACCGTTCCAGCTCACTCTACCCGAAAATCGAGTCTTTGGACAGAGCAGTCAGGGAGGGACTCGTTACGGGCCACAACCCGTAACCGGGAGAAGAAAGGGCGGGAGATTTTTCTCCCGCCCTGCGTTTCCTACCGGGAACAGTTTGTGGGCAGATGTCTGCTATCCGTCCAGAAATGATCTCAGATCAGGCGTGACCGCCATATCCGGCTCTCTCTCTCCACTCAGCTCCGCTACCATCTTGTCGTACTTTGTTCTCCAGATGTTGTGATCGTCCGCAAAGCCCTGAAGGTGTGCCTCACCGATACGTGCGGCCATCTTCATGTCCTCGCCGGCGCGATCCATGTCGCCGAGCTCAGACAACGTGGTTCCCCTGCTGAAATAGGCGATTCCGTACCGGTCATCCAACTCGATGGCCTTGTCGAAGTCTTGCTTCGCCCTTTCGCGGTCTCCCTTATTGAGATAGGCAAGGCCCCGGAAATGGTAGGCCCGCGGGTCGTTCGGGTTCATTGCGAGGACCTTTTCGAAATCCTCCATGGCCTTTTCGATGTTTCCGGCCTTTGCCCAGGCCGCCCCACGACTCATGTAAGCGAGATGAAAGTGGGGGTCAGCCTCGATGGCCTTGGAGAAGTGGTATACGCTCTCTTCGTACTCTCCTCGTGCGAAATGGTTGGCACCCTGTGAGAACATGTCGTATCCAGCCGAATTCGTCTTCATTTTTCCATCTCCTTCTATATCTAAATCGCGGTCCTTGAGGATCCGCGATCCGGTCCTTCTGTTGATTCTTCCTGCCCTCTGCCGCTTTTCGTCTATGTTGTCTTGGCAGTGATTCTGGTAAACCGATTCACAGGTGTTGTGACATTTCCCAGGTCTTGTGTAAGATAAGACCTGCTTCTTGGATGACAATCCCAGAGGCAACGTTTCATGCGAACCTTTCCTGAGTGATGACGAACGAAAACTCCGACCATGAAGACGATAGACATACCTTCAGATTCGGAATCCTGGAAGACGAAACCAACGGACCGGTTCGTGCTGAAATGGGTCAAGTGCCACCTCTCGGCCCGTGTCACACCGAAGCTGCTGCACCTGGAATGGCTTCGCCCCTGGATGATTACGGTCTCCTCCGCAGTCCTCGGCGTCGTGGCCGGCGTTCTGTTCGGCCTCGGGTGGGGATTCGCAGCAGGCGTGACGGCCCTGGTCTCACAGGTGCTCGATGGCGTGGACGGGCAGTTTGCCCGGCTAACGGGTAGGCAGAGCCCGGCCGGGGCCTTACTCGATTCCACCCTGGATCGCTATTCGGACGGGGCCCTGATGATCGGTATGACCGTCTACCTGATCCGGCTCCCGGCTCCCCTGCCGGCCTGGCAGGTTCTGTGCATCGCCTCCCTGGCGATCATGGGCAGCAACCTGGTCAGCTACTCGGCGGCCAGGGCGGAAGGCCTCGAACTTCCCGTCCCCTCGAAGCACACCCTGGCAAGCAAGGGAACCCGGACCATGACCATGGCGCTCTGCGCCGTCCTGACACCCCTCTGGCCGGCCCTTCCTCTGGCCGCCCTGTGCTACCTTGCGGTCCATACGAATCTCGTGGTGGCGGACAGACTGACCCACGCCGTCAAACATCGTGAAACGGGGGAGACCCATGATTGAAATAGGGGTCATTCACGGCCGTTTTCAGGTATTACACAATGATCACCTCCGGTATCTACTCGCGGGCAAAGCAAGATGTCGTCATCTCGTGGTGGGTATCACGAACCCGGATCCGTCCTTGACGGCCGCGGATGACGCGGATCCGGAACGGCACGAGCCCCACGCCAATCCTTTGACCTATTTCGAACGCTACCTCATGATCCGGGACGTCCTGTCGGAAGAGGGCCTGTCTGCGCAAGAGTACTCGCTCGTCCCATTTCCCGTGAACCGGCCCGAGCTCTACAGGTTCTACGTCCCCCTGGATGGAACATTCTTCCTGACCATCTACGATGACTGGGGGCGAAGGAAGAAGGAGATGTTTGCGTCTTTGGGACTCCGGATCGAGATTCTCTGGGATAAACCACCCGAGGAGAAGGGACTGATTGCGGGCGACATACGGGAACAAATGGCCCGGGGCGATCCGTGGGAAATGATGGTGCCCCCTGCGGTAGCAGAGAGGATGCACGCATGGGATGTCCCCGCCCGGCTTCGTAAACTCCAGGAACCTTGACGAAGGCTGAAGGTTCAGCGAGCGCGAGAAGTCGTGATCAACCGACCCTTCCATTTACCGAGCGAGGACACGGTTCCACATGGTCGAATTGAACATAATGAGCCTGAACCTCCGAAAGGAGACCGAGGAGGATAGCGAGAACAACTGGCCTGAACGGATCGGCCTGGTGGTGCGGCTGATCAACGAGGTCATGCCCCACCTGTTCGGCACACAGGAAGGAAGGCGACCCCAAGTCTACGGACTTCTCGAGGCCCTGGAGGGTTACGGGATAGCCGACCACCACAGGCATTGGGACCCGCAGCGATTCTATCCCTGCATCTTCTATCGCCGAGACGCACTGGAGCTCCTCGAGAGTGGGGACCGGTGGCTCTCCGAGACGCCCGAGGTTCACGCGAGCAAGAGCTGGGGAAGCGCCTATCCGAGGCTGGCGACCTGGGCCCGATACAGATCCAGGGATTCCCGAACAGAGTTCTTCTTCGCCTGTACGCACATGGACCACGTCAGCGCCGAGGCGAGGAGCGGACAGGCCAGAGTCTTGAGGGATCTCTTGCAGGAAGAGAACAGGGACTCCTTGCCCGTGATCCTCGTGGGCGACTTCAACGACGTGCCCGGGTCCGCCCCGTATCAGACCCTGACCTCATCCCTCAAGGATGTCTGGCTCAACACCCATTCCCATGATGCGGGGGAAGGCACCTGGCACGGATTCTCCGGAAAGGCGCAGAAAGGCCGTCTGGATTGGATCCTCGCAAGCCCGGAAGTGCAGGCCCTCGACGCCACGATCCTGCGAACCTCCTACCAGGGCCGATACCCCTCCGACCATTTCCCGGTGAAGGCAGTCGTGGAAGTGGGTTAGCCAGATATACGCGTGCATAAGGATATCCGGATTCATTGAATCACTTCGTGTTTTCTTCCCACTTTTGCTATCTTTTCCACTGCCCTGTCAATATGGTCTCCTGTATGGCTTACCATCGTACTGGTCCGGAAAAGCGCCCCGTCCCTTGGACATGCAGGATAGAGCACGGGATTCACAAAAACCCCCTCTGCAAGTAGATCCTTCCACATGATCAGGGTCTTGAGTTCGTCACCTATCATCACAGGAATGATGGGTGCCTGCGTCTGTCCAACTGGAAACCCGGCTTCCTCGAGGCCATTCTTCAGTCTTTTCCCATTGTTCCTTGCCAGTTCTGCCCGTTCGGGTTCTCTTCTGATGATCTCCAACGCCTTCCTCACTGCCGCAACATTTCCAGGTGCCAGACTGGCACTGAAGAGAATAGACCTGCCGACGTGTTTGATATAATCTATGATTTTTCTATCCCCTGCCACAAAACCTCCGATAGAAGCGAGTGATTTGCTGAAGGTTCCCATAATGAGATCCACCTTGTTCGTGAGGTTGAAGTGATCACACGTTCCCTTCCCTCCTTTACCTAGTACGCCTATACCGTGTGCATCATCAACATATAGCCTGGCATTGTATCTTTTTGCCATTTCCACGATCTCTTCGAGTCTTGCAAGATCTCCTTCCATGCTGTAGACGCCATCCACCAAGATAATCCGGCCCCTATCCCGAGGAAGCTCCTTAAGTACACGCTCAAGGTCGGCCATATCATTATGATTGAATTTTATCGGCTCCCCTTT
>JAQYVQ010000470.1 GCA_030145435.1 Syntrophobacteria bacterium
CCCCACGGTTCGGGAATGATCGTGGTGTCCATGCAGTAGCAGTTCTGAATGGGCGTCTGGCAATCCTTATCGAGCAACTCGCCGATCCGGACGGTACCCCCCGGATGTGCCGCGATGACTGCGCTCTTCATCAGATTTTCCGGCTTCGCGCCGGCCTTTATGAGGATCTCCTCTGCAAGCGCTGCCCCCTTGTTCAACTTCCACCAGGTGTCATAGTCGATCGGCTTGGAGAACGACTCGTCCAGATTGATTCTTCCGTCCAGGCCGTCCCGCACCTTGATCATGATGCTCATGGTCTTCCTGTAATTCAGGATCTTGGGCAACTTCACCCAGCCTCTCGGCCCTGCAAAGGTCATCACCCCCGCAAACATCAAGGGGGGTACGATCAGGTCGGTCATGACGATTCCGTCGTCCGTCATGATCGTTCCCGCGGTCATCGTGACGTCGTACTTGGAGCCCTGGCCCTCGCCGGCACCCATCACGAAGACGAGAGGATCCGCAAAGAAGCCCTGTCCCGCGTCGTAGACCCCCGAGCGCTGGAGGATGGGGGGCGTACCCTGGCCTCCGGCCGACAAGATCACGGTCTCTGCCATGATATTCATCCAGCCCTGAGGGCCCTTGGCTTTTACGCCTACAGCCTTTCCATTTTCAGTGAGGACCTTGTCCACTTCGGTCTTGAGAAGAAGTTCGACCCCGTTCTTCTGAGCCTCTTCGATGTACTCCCGGGCCGTCCATTTTGCCCCGGTCGTGCAGCCGAGTGCGCACTTGCCACAATTCTCCAGGCACTTCTCGGGCCGGATGAACTTGTCGAGCACATTCCAGTCGAGCCCGACGTCCCGGGCCGCGTGCATCATCTTGCGTGCTGCAGGCCCGACCAGGTTGTCCGGCAGGGGTTGTATGGGGATCTCTTTGAAAAGCTCATCGACCTCCTCGGCCAGGTCGATTCCGTATTTCTCTTTTAGCCAGGGAGGGGGACGCACGGCCGTGCCGCAGTAAACCACCGAAGCTCCGCCGACCGTTTTCGGCCTCAATACCCATGTTCCTTCTTTCGAGAAGGTCATGCCCATCTTGTCCATCATCCCGAGAAGAGCCACGGAAGAAGTGCCGAGATGTTTATGGTTCTTACCGGCCTCGCAAAGGATGACCTTCTTGCCCTTCTTGCTCAACTCACGGGCCATGGTGGCCCCTCCGGGTCCTGAGCCCGCGATCACTACATCTGCCTGCATGGTCCTTACCGGTTCCGACATGGTTCTTTCCTCCTCTACGTGCCGGTTTTGAGTTCGGGCGGAGTGGCCTTTGTCAGGCCAGTCGACATGGCCGTGAGCACCCCGAAGAGACTCAGTTTCTTGAACAGGCGATACCGTAGAAGCCCGACAACATAGCCGAGGCCGTAGGCAAGGCCGTTGATGAGTTTCGTGCCCACCTTTTCCGGGCCTGACAGTTGGACCAGGGGAATCGCCTTCCCCTTGAAGACTTGACCGTTCATGAGTTCCTCCTGTGACAAAGATTTACCCGGTTGACGCGCATAACCGTCGTACCCAATATCGCCAAGGTGTTCTCTGTAGAGCATCGGGGCAATGCCGAAGAGCGGGAGGATCTTGGACAAATCCGAGACCGGCCCTCGCAGGAGCATCTCCCTTCTTCCCAGGGCCACCCCGGGCTTCATTCGCGCAAGGAAGATGTCGTGCATGATGCCACCGTTGATCGTTATGGAGACATCTCCGGATCGGGCCCCGTTGTCGACCGCCACAACGGCCGGCGACTTGCTGAAGTCCAGCAGAACCTTGCTGTCCGTTGTCCCCCTAAACGTGAACAGCGCGCTCATCCGAGCCTGGGACATGAACACGCGCACGATCTCCTCGAGGGGTTCGAGTCGCCTGAAAAAGGAAGAAAGCACGACCGTGGCTTCTGGTGTGGTTGAAGGTGTCATCTGTACACTCCTTCTGTTTAGGTCTCTGTTTCCACTACGACGTTACAGCCTTGCCCTCGGCAAAGTCTGCGGCGATCAGGGCTGCGCCCAGGGCGCCCACGATTTGCGGATCGGTCCCGTTGAAGCCCTGCATCTTCACCTTGAGCTTCTTCTCGATCGAGTCCTGGACCCCCTTGTTCTTGGCCACACCGCCGGTCATGACCAGGTCTTCCACCACGCCCAACCGCTGGGTGAGGGAGGAAACCCGGATGACCAGGGAATGAAGCAATCCCTTCACGATACGTGGGAGCGGTACACCCTCGTTGATCAGGTTGATCACCTCACTCTCCGCGAACACGCTGCACATAGACGTGATGGTGCAAGGGTCCCCCTCGCCGAAATAGTATTCCTGCATCTGGTCGATCGATACCTCCATGGACCGGGACATGGCCTCCAGGAACCTGCCCGTGCCTGCGGCGCACTTGTCGTTCATCGCAAAGTCGAGCAGGTTGCCCTGGGAATCGACGCAGATCGCCTTGGTGTCCTGCCCGCCCACGTCGATGACCGTGCGCACCGAGGGCTGCAGGAAATGCGCACCCCGCCCGTGGCACGTAATCTCGGAGATGTTCTTCGAGGCGAACTCGACCTGGGTCCGGCCGTACCCCGTGCCCACGATGTACTCCACCTCCGAAGCCTTCACGCCGGCTTGCGCCAGGGCCTTGTCGTAGATCTCCTGGGCCGTACGCTTCGGGTTCGTGGAACTCGGCCCTATGATCTGCGCAACCGGCTCGCGATCGACCATGATGACCGTCTTCGAGGCCGTAGATCCAATATCAACACCTGCTGTAATCGACATGTTCATCCTCCTTGGGTCCGGAATCCTAAGCCACCCGTTTCTGTTTGCGGGGCAAGACAATTTCGTTCACAAACCGCTCCACTTCGAAGTAGACATCGTCGTAGGAGGTCACACGGTCGTCGAACATGTCGAACTCGAAAACCAGCAGCGGGATGTCGGCTCTGCGGCACGCCTCCTTGAAAAGGCCTACCCCACCCCAGGCATGCTTGCAGCCGATGTGGCCTGCAAAGATGAAGCAGTCCGCCTGGAAATCCTCGAGCATACGCATGGCGTCTCCAATGTAGAAGTCCACGTCCCCGCGGAACTGGCGAGCCATGGGATGGCATTCGACAAGCTTGCGGGCCAGCCCGTAGAGCATCGTATCCATCGTGCTCGTGTCGACCAGGCCGTGGTTGGCGAAATAGCCGAACACGTCCACCGGGACCGTCAGGCCGAGCTCCCGCTCGAACCGGTCGTAGATCTGAAGGTCGGTCCAGACCGCATCCTGGTACCAGACAGCCCGGACGCGCTCCTCGAAGAATTTCTCGCCTTTCTCGGTACGCTCCCTGGCCTCGCGAAGGAAGGCCTTCGACACCTCGACGCCTTCCTGACAACCTGTGAAAAGCATTTGCAGGAAGAGTGTGAACCCGACGAGCTTGCTCGACTGCGTCAGCGGCACCTGCTTGCGCCAGTCGAGCCACTCCCAGAGGTTCTCGGACATCTGGTTGGACAGGTCGCAGGCCACCCGGAGACGGTCGATATCCATCTTCCGGCCCGTGTTTTCCTCCAGGAACGGAATCAGCTCCTTGAGCTGGCCGGCCACGTGGAGGATCGTCTCCTCTTCGTGATAGTAAGGCACATCGATGGCAAAGAAGGGGGCCTCGCTCAGTTCTGCCATCACCTGCGTGGCCAAGACCTGTGCATCGCAGGGCGTGTTGATGCCGACTGTGCACGCAGGCTTCGGATAGAGCCCTCTGCGGATCGCCCCGATGGAAAGCTTGTCTGCTGAACAGGAGTCGACGGGAATGCCCACAGCCTGGGCTTCGTCGATGAAGTCTTTCGTGATCCGGCTGTTACACAGGCAGCTGTGCAACGCCCCGAGCGTCTCGATCGGAAGTGGTTGTACATCTCCCAGGGCCCAGATCAGCTCCGAGTTGAACCCGAGGTTGTACCAGACAAAGGGCTTCCCCGCGTCCACGTGGGCGAGCGTCTGTTCTATGTATACCGCGAGCCCGTGCATGAGTGCATTGAGCCCGTGGCTGTCCTCGTCACCGCCGAAGAATTCCTGCACCACCGGCAGCATTTCGATCAGTTCCCGCCATTCATACCTGTTGAGGATGTCCTGACTGTTCATTTTGTACCTCCTGCGGCCGCTTTCGGGGCCTTTTGGGCCTTGGCGATTTCGAGCTTCTCGAGAAAGGCCTGCACCCGGGTCTTCAGCTGACCCGTGGGCACGATGTTGTATTCCCGGGTAAGCGAAAGAAGGGGAAAGGTGTTCTCCTTCTCTATCCGGTGCATGATGTTGTGCAGATCCGCCCCCCAGGGATCGCAGAAGATGATCCGTTCGAAGATCAC
>JAQYVQ010000646.1 GCA_030145435.1 Syntrophobacteria bacterium
TGAAGACCTTTGAACAGAAGAACGTGTACATCACCGGCGGCTCGAGCGGAATCGGCCTGACAGCGGCCAAGATGCTGGCTGCCGAGGGCGCGAATGTCATCATCTTCTCCCGGAGCCAGGACCGCCTCGACCAGGCCGTCCAGAAAATCGAAGGACAACGCAAGTCGGAGGGGCAGCGGGTCGCCGCCATGCAACTGGACGTATCCCAACACGAGGAAGTGAACCGGGTGATGGCCGAAGCGGTCGAGCAGTTCGGCATCCCTGACTTGCTGATCAACTCGGCGGGCAAGGCCGTACCGAGGCCTTTTGAGGAGATTTCCTACGAGCAGTTCGACGACATCATGAGGACGAACTTCTACGGCGCATGGTGCATGATCCAGGCCCTGCTTCCTCACATGAAGAAGAATGGGGGCGGCCACATCGTCAATGTGTCCTCCATGGCCGGCTTCATCGGGGTTTTCGGCTATGCCGACTACGGCGCGTCGAAGTTCGCCATGATGGGCCTCTCCGAGACGCTGAGGATGGAACTCAAGCAATACAACATACGGGTCTCCGTGCTGTGTCCCCCGGACACGGACACCCCGGGTTACGAGCTCGAGAACAAGACCAAGCCCCCGGAGACCTGGGAGATCGGAAAGACGGCGAAGCTGATCGAACCGGAAGTGGTCGTGCGGGCACTGCTCAAGGGGATTCGAAAGGGCCGGTACATGATCCTGGCCAATGCAGAGGGTTGGCTCATCTATTGGACGAAGAGGTTCGTCCCCTCCGTATTGGATGGGATGCTGGAGCGGGCCGTCAAGCGGGCGCAAGCACAGAAGAAATAGCGAAAGTGGCGGGTGGCTAGTGGCAAGTGGCGGGCCGCCTGTGAACAGGTGCTGAGGGATTCCTGCCTCCGCAGGAATGACGGCACCAGGGGTCAGGATGGAGCGCGAGATTATTCACCTCGATATGGACGCGTTCTATGCGTCGGTCGAGGTGCTCGACGATCCCTCCCTGGCCGGAAAGCCGGTCATCGTGGGCGGCGGCAGGGAGCGGGGGGTCGTCACATCCGCCTCGTACGAGGCCAGACCCTTCGGCATTCACTCCGCCCAGCCTGTGGCTTCCGCCATGCGGCTCTGCCCCCACGGAATCTTCCTGCCCGTGAGGATGGCCCGATACCAGCAGGTGTCGGAAATCATCTTCGAGATCTTCTGCCGGTTCACCCCCCTCGTGGAACCTCTGTCGATCGACGAGGGATTCCTGGACGTGACAGGGTCGCGTCGACTCTTCGGGAGCGCGGAGACGATCGCCCGGGAGATCAGACGGCTGGTCCGGGAAGAAGTGGGCCTCACAGTCTCGGCCGGCATTGCCTCCACAAAATTCGTGGCAAAGATCGCCTCCGACCTGGGCAAGCCGGATGGGCTGGTTTGCGTGGCCCACGAGAAGACCCAGGAGTTTCTCGCGCCACTCCCGATCACCAGGCTCTGGGGCGTCGGCGCTGTCACGTTCAAGGCCCTGAAACGGATGGGAGTGGCGACGATCGGGGACCTGAGCCGGATCCCGGGCGAACGGCTCCGCAGGGAGTTCGGCAAACACGGGGAGCACCTCCACCTCCTCTCTCGAGGGGTCGATCCGCGGTCCGTGGAGCCCCACCGGCCGGTGAAGAGCATGGGCAGGGAGGAGACCTTCTCCGAGGACCTGACGGACAGGGAAGCCCTGAACAGGGAACTCCTCTCCCTCGCCACGAAGGTGGCCCGACGGGTTCGGCGTCACGGCCTCACTGGAAAGACCGTGACCCTGAAGGTGAAATACAGCGATTTCGAGCTGGTGACCCGTTCCGCAACCCTCGACACCCCGACCGACGACGCGGCCAGGGTCTATGCGACCTGCGGTGATCTCCTGGAAAAAACGAAGGCCGGCGCGAGGCCCGTGAGGCTCCTCGGCATCTACCTGTCTCGCCTCACCTCGGGCCTCCCGGCCGGGCAGATGTCGCTCCTGGAGGACGAGGGGGGCCGCGAACGGAGGCAGCAGCTCCACCATGCGCTCGACGAGCTGGCCGAGCGGTTCGGGGAGGATGCGGTCCTTCCGGGCATGCTGCTGGACAAGCCGGATAGGTAACTCGGACCCCTCTTTGTTTCAAGGGCATTGTGTGCTACTGTTGCCCTTTTTTTCACGCTGTGGCTGGGTACCGAATCGCCTCCAGGGATCCTCGAAGATGTCCGGCTTGCTCGATAAAATCGGAACCTCGTTACGAACCAACCTCCTCAAGGTCAAGTCCTCTGACCACGTCTTCATGATCCTCGTCGGGGCCCTGATCGGCCTCGGTGGAGGCTTCGGCGCGGTCGGGTTTCGGCATCTCATCCGGCTGGTCCAGAGGATCGCATACGGCACCTGGGCCTTCGACCTGGATGCGGTCCGCGCCCTCCCCTGGTACATACTGATCTTCATACCGGCCATCGGCGGGCTCCTGGTCGGGCCCCTGGTGTACCGGCTGGCCAGGGAGGCGAGGGGCCACGGGGTGCCCGAGGTGATGGAGGCCGTCGCCCTGCAAGGAGGCGTGATCCGAACCCGCCTCGTTCTGATCAAAGCCCTGGCCTCGGCCATCACGATCGGGACCGGGGGATCGGTCGGCCGTGAGGGGCCGATCGTGCAGATCGGCTCCGCCTTCGGGTCCACCGTGGGGCAGCTGTTTCGGGTATCCGCCGATCGCCTCAGAACCCTGGTCGGGTGCGGGGCCGCGGCCGGGATCGCAGGGACATTCAACGCACCGATCGCGGGAGCGCTCTTTGCCCTCGAGGTCATCCTGGGCGAGTTCGGCGCCTCCCAGTTCAGCCCGATCGTTATCTCCTCCGTGGTCTCCACGATCGTCACGCGAAGCCTGATCGGCGACATGCCCGCCTTTATCGTGCCGAGCTACGAGCTGGTCAGTGCCTACGAGATGCTCCCTTATGCGATCCTCGGCCTCGCATCGGGCGTCGTGGGCGTCGCCTTCAGCGTCGCCCTGTACAAGGCGGAGGACACGTTCGACGCCCTCCCGATTCCGGATCTCTCGAAACCGGTCTTGGGCGGCCTGATCATCGGCAGCATCTCCCTCGCCTTCCCTCAAATCCTCGGGGTCGGCTACGAGACGATCGACATGGCCCTGGCAGGCAGAATGGCCTGGTATCTGATGCTGGGACTGATCGTGATCAAGCTCACTGCAACCTCGATCACGATCGGCTCGGGCGGGTCGGGCGGCATCTTTGCCCCTTCTCTGTTCCTGGGGGCCATGACCGGCGGATTCCTGGGCAACTGGGTGCACCAGTACTTCCCGTCTCAAACAGCAGGGCCCGGGGCCTATGCCATGGTAGGGATGGGAGCGGTGGTGGCAGCCACGACCCACGCACCCCTCACGGCCATGATCATCATCTTCGAAATGACGGGCGACTACAAAATCATCCCCCCGCTCATGGCCGCATGCGTGATCTCCTGCGTGCTGGCGACCCGGCTGAAGAGGACCTCGATCTACACGGAGAAGCTCCATCGGAGAGGCATCGAGCTGTTCGAGCCCCTCGAGGCGGACGTGATGCGGCGCCAGCCCGTTTCGAGCGCCATCACCCGGGAGCCTGTGCTCGTCACCCAGGAAACGCCCTTTCGGGATCTGGTGGACCTGGTCGTCCACAGCCCTCAGAACGAGTTCTTCGTCGTACGAGACGGCCGGGAGTACGTGGGAACGATCTCGGTGCGCCAGTTGCGTCGCGTGATCCTCGACCGCGACTGGCTCGATCAGCTGATCATCGCCGGCGACATGGCGGACACCACCTACCCCAGCCTGGGACCGGAGGACAAACTGGACCTTGCCATGAAGCTCTTTGCCCAGGAGCACATCGAGGAACTCCCCGTCCTGGCCGAAGGCAAGCTGGTCGGCTCTGTCCGCAAGGCGGACGTCCTGAACCTGTACAACCGCGAGGTGATGAGGCGGGATCTCTCGAGCGGGTTCCACGGGGCCCTGACGTGGGTGGAACGAACGAAGTCGATCGACCTCGGCGAAGGCTATGTCATGGCCGAGCTCGAGGCCCCTCCCCACTTTGTCGGGAAGACGCTGCGCCAGCTCAACGTGCGG
>JAQYVQ010000040.1 GCA_030145435.1 Syntrophobacteria bacterium
AAGCGGTCATGCATCGGATGAATGTGTACCCCCGGAGAAATTTCCATACAAACAAGGATGGCTGGGTGGGGACGGAGCCTATTCAATCCCCCTTTCTGATGGCAGAACCCTTTGGCTGTTTGGCGATACTTTCATAAGCGATGATCCGAATCAAAGAGAAGGTCGCAACGTGTCTGCATTTATTCGCAGCACCATTGGGATCTCTGCTTGTGATCCGAGCTTTGACATGAACTATTATTGGAGGCAGATGTACTCGCCTCATCCAAAACCCTTCTTTCACCTGACGGATGATAAAGACACGTGGTATTGGCCAACCGATGGATTCGAGTTGAACGGAAAGGTCTATGTAGCATTAACTGAGCATGTTATTGATCCGGATGGGCCTCCCGGGTTGAACTTCACAGTCACCGGCGTCGTCCTTGCGATTGTCCAAAACATAGAAGAAGATCCAGCCCAGTGGACAATCGAGTATAAGAGACTCAGCGACAACCCGTATGCCTCGCCAGGGACAACAATAGCCAGGGTTGGCAAATATTTCTATTTCTTCTCAGTCCTCCATAACGGAACCCACGATATCATGATCACCCGAATTCCTGCTTTATCAATAGATGATCCTCGAGGATTTGTTGAGTACCTGGACAAAGAAGGGCGATGGAGAAAAGGATTCAATCAGAAGGATTTTGACCGGAGTACAGCAGAGATCCTTTTCCAAAAAGGCTCCACAGAGATGACAGTAAGATATCATGAATTGTTGAATAAATGGGTAGCGCTGTATAGCAAGAATTTTAGTGAAGTCTACGTCAGGACCGCGGATGATGTATGGGGGCCTTGGAGTAGGGAGATAATGGTCTTCAAGATGCCGGAGCTTGAAACGGTAGAACACTCCCTATGCTATGCGGGTAAAGAGCACATCCAATACTCTGGCGAACACCAGGAAGACCTCGTATTCACGTATGCGTGCAATTTCTTGATCCCTGATTCTCTCCCTGAAGAGCAGCGCAGTGCAGAACTGGAGAAATCATTCCAAAATATGGACATGTATGTGCCCACGACCATAAGTCTATCCTTATATGATATTTTTAACTTCAAATAGTCGACTTCCTCTCGAAGGACTGCGACACTCACAAGAACGAGACTCTAGATGATAGGCCCTGTTTGGAATCATCGGATGGGTAGGATTTTGCTGGTCCTGGCATGCTTTGAGATCACTGCGGGTTGTGATATCGAAAGACGGAGCGAGCCTGCCGCTGTGCCGGAGATTCGGCCGGGGATTCCGGCCGGTGATCTGCAACCTGAAGCGCAACCCCTTACCGGCGAGGTCGAAGTCCTGCAATCCTGGCAGGGCGACTATCCTGTAGCGCAGATCAGTCAACTTCCAGAAGGACAGCGCGAGCATGGGGTGGGATATATTGCTGACCCGAGAACCTTCGAGAATGTGTGGAAGGCCTTCAAGCCGGATGAAGCCGTTCCGGAAATCGATTTAAAGTCGAACTTGCTCCTCTTCACTCGCAATACCCAGTTCTTCAATCGCATCAGGATCGGCAAGGTGAAGGTGACAAACGGAGTTGCGGAGGTGCTGGCCATGGAAACCATGTCCGCCATGCCCATCGAGGAAAAGGTGGCCATGTCCTTCGTCGTGGTTCCACGGAAGGGAATTGAGTCGATTCAGAGATCGGATGGGTTGTTACCGATCGAGCAGTAGACCCCCACTGCGTCGCTACCACGTGTCGACAAAACGTCGGCGTTTTCCGTGAGAAGCTTTCGGTTTAGGAGCAGCTGAAAGGGCCCGCAGAATAACGTTGCGGGTGTCGGCCGGATCGATGACCGCGTCGATTTCCAGATGTGCAGCAGCTTCGGTCGCCTTGCCCATCTCGTATGCCATAGCCAGCAGATCTTCATACAACTTCTTGCGCTCTGCTTCATCCTCTACCGCTTCCAGTTCCTTCTTGAACCCCAGCCTCACGGCGCCTTCCAGGCCCATGCCGCCAAACTCTCCGGTTGGCCATGCGGCCGAGTATACCGGTGCATGGAAACTTCCGCCCACCATGGCCATGGCACCCAGACCATAGCCCCTGCGAAGGAAGATGGCCACGATGGGAACGGTCGCATTGGACCCGGCCACAAACAGCCTCGAAAGGCGGCGCACCGCAGCCTCCTTTTCACTTTCCGGTCCCACCATGAATCCGGGGGTGTCTGCCAGTGAGACGATCGGAAGGTCATAGGCATCGCACAACTGAACAAAACGTGCAGCCTTGTCCCCTGAGTCAGAATCCACGGCTCCAGCCTTATGCATGCAGTCGTTCGCAATCAGGCCCACAGGCCTGCCTTCGAGCCGCATGAAACCTGTTACCACCGACTGCCCGTAGGCGGGCCGGAGCTCCATAAAGGAATCCTCGTCTGCCAGCGTCTCGATGATCCGCCGCACGGGATAGGACCGCCGGCGATTCTCTGGCACCATATCCCGCAGGGCCTCCTGATCGGCACAACGCCAGTTGTCCAGAACGCCCTGGAAGTAGCCCATGCACTTCTTCGCGAGGGCGGTCGCGTGGGCTTCATCTTCAGCCACAATGTCCACCACCCCGTTCTTTTCCTGCACTTCGATGGGCCCGATTTCGGTGGGCTCGAAAACCCCCAGCCCGCCCCCTTCGATCATGGCGGGGCCGGCCATCCCGATCCAGGATTTCCGGGTTGCAATGGTGATGTCCGCGCATCCGAACAGGACGGCATTGCCGGCAAAGCAATAACCGTTGTTGACGGCAATGCGCGGCACCAGGCCGCTGAGCCTGGCCCAGACCGAGAAAGATGTGATGTCGAGCCCTGCAATGGCCGTGGTGACATCCGTGTCCCCGGGCCGCCCACCCCCGCCCTCGGTGTACATGACCACCGGCAGCTTCCACTCTTCGGCCTGTTCCAGAATTCGGTCGAGTTTCTTGTGATGGAAGAAACCCTGGGTACCTGCGAGCACCGAGTAGTCGTATACCACCACGGCTGCGCGGGATCTGTTTTCGCCGAATTGATCCCGATTAATCGTCGCTATGCCTGTAATCACACCGTCGGCTGCAGTGCTGATCTGCAGATCCTCGTAATCTCGCCGCTTGCGCTGTGCGGCTACGGCCAACTGTCCGTACTCCACAAAGGAGTCCGGGTCAACGAGATCGGCCAGGTTTTCGCGGGCGGTTCGATAGCCTTTGGTATGGCGCCTGGCCGCCGCCTCGGTACGCACCTCATCCTTTGTGCGCGCCAATCTCTTCTGTAGAGCGGCCAGATCCGGCCTTACGTCACTACTCATAAGAAAACTCCCTTAATAGCGGATGGATATGATATGGAATATGATTCCCGACCTAACACTACAAATCAAACTACTATACTCAGTGGCACCCATGTGCTCCTGTTTACGCACGGAGGTTAGAGGGGTAGGATGATCGCATGGCTGTCGAAACGCCGTCATACGTATTCTGTGGGCAGCACCGTTCGATCATTGCTGCGGTGTTGCACGGCGAAAACCGGACGTAGGAGATAAAAGCATGCTACTTGATGTCTGTATTTCAATATTCATAATAATGGAAATAGCCAATGTCACAACCCTCTATTTCAATCCCGACACAAAACTGTTCAATGGAATGGGTGCATTCAAAATCTGGGATAAGATAAAGGACGATGAGCAATATGGGGATTTTGCCAGATATCTGGTCAACTGGGTGGCAGGGACAAAGCTGATATTTATTGCCCTGCTAACCGTTATCCTGTTCTTTGGAAGCCATCAGGTAAAAGTCATTTCATCTGGAGCCATGGTTCTGTCTATTGCCAGCTTCTTCTGGCGGTTGTTTCCAATAATAAGAAGAATTGATTTGGAGGGCATGATAGACCCACAGAATTACCACAAAACATTGGCCATAATGATTGTGTCCTTTATGGGAATGTTTCTGGCTGCCCTTATCCTAGGAATCATGTAGAGGCCTCGTTGGGATCCAGGATGCCTTCCACGAGGAACGCAAGGTAGTCGATGATGTCCCGGGAGGAGAGGATCTTCTTCGGACGGCCTTCCGCATCGACGAGAGGTAGATGGCGCAGGTCACCCACCATCATGCGCTGGAGGGCGGAGGCCAGGAGTTGGTCCCCTCGAATCACCTCCGGGTCGTGCGTCATATATTGGCTTACCCGCTGAGCAGTCAGATCCTCCACCTTGCCGGCCACCTTGTAGAGCAGGTCCCGTTCGGTGAAAACGCCGCAGAGCTTACCCGCACGATCCGTGACGAGAAGACAGCCGATCTTCCGTTCGCGCATCGTCCGTACTGCCACGTCAAGGGCAGTGTCTTCCGGGACGGAGACGGCTTCCACAGGGTTCAGTGTCCGGACCTTGTCCTCACCGAGGCTGTGCTCGATAGCGCTCTCGATCCGGGCAAGGGGCACGTCCTCGTGCGTAAGGCTGGCGTGACATTCCTCGCAATGATCTGCGCCGGGAAGATTCTCGTGACCGCAACTCGTGCATAGCATCTTGAGCCTCCTCTACATCGCGTCTTGAGGCACCTCCCAGGTTTGACCCTGGCGGTACAGTGCATTCATGTCAGGGCTTTTCTTGGCCTCCGCCTCCCGGACCTGTTCCAGAAGGAGCTGGTCGTGGACGGGCTTGTCGATGGACCGGAAAACTCCCACCGGGGTTGGAAACTCCGGCGGGCCCATCCTCGAGAGGAAGTACGCGAGGGTAGGTTCCTCTGCCTTCTCGTCGTGAACGAGCAGGTTCTCCTCCCCCACTTCAGCCACATCGACCACCTCGGGTCGGAACCCGTTCAGGCGGATTCCTTTCTGACGCTTTTGTCCGAACCGCATCGGTTTGTCGTGCTCCAGGTAGAGCACGTTCTCCAGTTTTGCGTCCGGATCGGTCAAGTGCTTCCATGCGCCGTCGTTGAAGATCACGCAGTTCTGGGCGATCTCCACGAGGGTGGCACCCCTGTGCTCGGCGGCTCGGAGCAGAACATCCGACATGTGCTGCTGGAACATGTCCACCGTACGGGCGATGAAGCTTGACTCTGCGCCGATGGCCACACCGATCGGATTTACGGGATTCTCGATCGAACCCTGAGGACTGGACTTGGTCCGTTTCCCCAGTTCCGATGTGGGGGAGTACTGGCCCTTGGTCAGGCCGTAGATCCGGTTGTTGAACAACAGGATGTTGATGTCCACGTTGCGGCGCAGGGCGTGGAGGAAGTGGTTGCCGCCGATGGCGAGGCTGTCGCCGTCTCCGGTCACGACCCACAACTGCAGGTCGGGGCGGGCGCACTTCAATCCCGTTGCCAGGGTAGGGGCGCGGCCGTGGATGGAGTGGATGCCATAGGTGTTCATGTAGTAGGGAAACCGGCTGGAACACCCGATCCCGGAAATGATCACGAAGTTCTCCCGGGGGATTCCCAGCTTCGGAAGCGTTTGCTGGACCTGGGCCAGGATGGCGTAGTCGCCGCAACCCGGGCACCATCGGACCGCCTGGCCGGAGGAAAAGTCTTTTCGGGTGAGCGCTCTGGATTCTGCTGCGTCGGTCATGAGAGCATCTCCTCGATCTTCTGTTCCACCTCGGAAATGGTGAAGGGACGTCCTTTGACCTTGGTGAACGAAACCGCGTCGACCAGATACTTTGCTCGGATCAGCAAGGCCAGCTGCCCGAGGTTGAGTTCCGGGATGAGAACCTTCTTGTAGCTCGAGAGTACTTCTCCCAGACCGCGCGGGAAGGGGTTCAGGTAGCGGAGGTGCAGATGAGCCACGGCCCGCCCCTTCGCCCGGGCTTCCTGGCAAGCGCTGTACACGGCCCCGAAGGTTCCCCCCCAGGAAAGAACGAGCAGGTCCCCTTCGGAGGGGCCGTCCGAAAGGGCCTCGGGCACGAAATCCGCGATGCGCTCGACCTTTTCAGCCCGGAGGCGGCACATGCGTTCGTGATTCTCCGGGTCGTAGCTCACCGCGCCGGTGCCGTCCTGCTTCTCCAGTCCGCCGAGGCGGTGCTCCAACCCGGGTGTGCCGGGAATGGCCCAGGGTCGTCCCAGTGTGGCCTCGTCACGTGAGTAGGGCAGGAAGTTGGCCGGGTCGGAAGGATGCTTCACTTCGATGGATTCCAGATCCTCGAACCTGGGGATCCGCCACGGCTCGGCACCGTTGGCTATGTAGCCGTCCGTGAGCATGAAGACCGGGGTCATGTGGCGCACCGCGATGCGGAAGGCCTCGATGGCCACATCGAAGCAGTCCGCCGGGTTGGCCGCGGCGAGGAT
>JAQYVQ010000071.1 GCA_030145435.1 Syntrophobacteria bacterium
ACGTCTTAACCACTTTGTACTTCTCTATTCACCAACCCGCCGGCCTTGAGGCCCTTTTACCAGATAGGCTCGAAAAAGGACAAACAGCGCCATCACCGGCAGAACGAAGACAGTCGTGGCGCCAAAGGCCTTGTCCTAAGGTGTGCAATGAGAATCGCAACCGGCAAGAAAGCCTCTCTTGACAGACGGGAGAGAAGGCTCTAAAAATTATGTATATGGCATTTGACCGGTCGGGCAGTTTTTTCGTTGCCCCCCCAAAGAAATGTCCTTTCGAGGGCAAGGGGCATGGCAAGTCATTCAGGTCCGTATACCCGTCCCTACCCGCCTAGCGAAGAAGGAGCAATCCCCATGGAAGAAAAGGTCTTGAATGAGCTGAAAGAGATCGTTGGACAGGAGAATGTAATAAAGGGGACAACCGGAACCCAGCGATTCTTGCGCCCAGGCTGGGAAACACCTTCCTTGCTGAGTGTCCGCCCTGAAAATGACGAAGAACTGAAAAGAATCGTGGATTTGGCGCGGGGCAATCAAATAGCGATCGTAACGGCCAATGATCATTATCTCCTTGAAGAAGATCTGGATAAGGAAGGCATCTTCCTTGATTTTGAACGCATGAATGAGATTGAGATCATAGATGGCTATACTTTGATGGCCCATGTTCAAAGGGGCGTCACCTGGGATCAGCTCAATGAGGCTTTAAAAACCCATGGAATAAAAGCGGCTGCCCCCATTGCGGCCAACTCCAATTCAGTGGCTGAATCCCATACCGCTCGGGTCGTCGGCAAGGCCGCGTCAAAATTCTGGGATTATCCGGTCACCAATCTGAGATTGGTGCTGGCCAACGGTCGAATTCATCGAACCGGTACGCATGGGTTCAGCGACGAGTCGGACGGCAGAAACGAAGGGGGCCCGAACCTGTCCAACTGGTTCTTTGGTGCGGATGATGTTCTCGGAGTCATGACCAGGGCCTCCATCATGCTTTGGCCGGTATGTGAAAGTCGCACTTGCCTGGTGTATGCCTTTGAAGATGACGATGAATTGCTAAAGGCCATGAAGGATGTTCCCCGCACGGAGCTGGGCATAGAGTATCTGGGCATCAACCGGGTTTCTTTGGGAAACCTGCTCGGCGGCGACCCTAAGGATTATCCTGCCTGGAGCCTGATCATCGGTTTTGATGGGCGGGCCAAGCGTGTCGAACACAATATGGATCGGGTCGGCAAACTACTCGAGAAGTTCGCGTGCCGGCAGGAAGGCCGGCTTGTTGCGCCCATGACCGAGCAACTTGATCTGCCCTGGATGGAGGCGAGTGATCATCACACAGGTTTCTATGCCCTGTTCTCCAATATGAAGGGGCTTGAAGCAGAGGTCGACAAGGCAGCGACAGCGGCCGGCGTTTCACCCGAGAAGGTAGGGAAAATCTATTCTTCTTTCGACCACGGAAGAGCCGTGTACGCCATCTATGACTGGTTTTCTGACGATCCGGCCCATGCTTCCGCTATTGACGCTTTGAACTTGTCGCTGGCAGAACTGGGCGCTTTCTTTGATCGTCCCCATGGGGATTTAGGGCGTAAGATCTATACCAGCATCCCCAATCATTTGCCGGTCCTGAAACACATAAAGGGGATGCTGGATCCTCACAATATCATGAATCCCGGTCGCATCATCAAGGAGGAAGATCCCGAGTGGCAGCCCCTTGAGACAGGAGACGGCGAAATCGGATTAACGGTCTCCAATCTGGAAGAGGTCAAGAACAAACTGTCTGAAAGTGTAGGCCAGGAATGGGTGAGCAACAACCCGGTAGACTTGAGCGCTTACGGCCGGGATTTCACGATCTTTTCTGGTGAGCGACCGAACATCGCCGTTCTGCCGCGAACCACCGAAGAGGTCCAGGCCGTTATTAGGATAGCTTATGAACATGGCATCCCGGTTGTTCCCCTGTCTACCGGATTCAACCATGGCGGCCTGGCGATTACCCGTAAGGGCGGTATTCTCGTCGATCTCAAACGAATGAATGAACTGATGTCCTTTGATGATGATGCCATGACGATATCGATAGGCCCCGGGATCCGGATGCGGTCGATCTGGTGGGAAACGGTAAAACACAGAGCGTACGATGATTTCCATTTGAAACCGATTCTGCCGCTGACGCTGGGCAGTGTATCCCTCCTCTCGAACTATGTCTCCCGTGGCGGTGCCGGGTCCTTGTTCAAATACGGATTGAACCCTGAGTTAACGGCCGGCATGACCTGGGTATTACCCAATGGCGAGGTGTTGAAGGTCGGCCCCAGCGCGATACCGAATGTCGGGAATCTTCCCCTCCACTTCACCCCGGGTCCGGATTTGTGCGGTATGTTCTTCAATGCTGACGGCATGCTCGGTGTTTGCACCGAGTTGACGGCGAAGCTCTATCCGGAGAAAGACAATGCCGAAGAGCTCGAGGATCTCGTTACTGCCGCCAATTATGATCCGGATTTTCATCATGCCTTCAGTGAGACCGTCAAAGCGATTCATGAACTCGGCCAGGAAAACGTAACCGACTTCATCTATAAAGCCCATCCCGGCCTCTTCGCCCTGGCAATGGTTGACATGTTTGAAGGGGTGACGGTCTCCAGTGCGATCGGCATGGCTCCGCAACATCCCGTGTCGTCGGTGGTCAGCGGCTATGATGCGGAAGAGTTGGCCATCAAGAAGGAGATCGTGTCCGACATCGTCCAGAAACATGGGCTCCTGGTGATTGATCCCGCCATGTTCGGTGAAGGGTTGGCGGATGCGCAATCAACCGATGCCACGAAGATGAGTCTCGGAATCAAGGACAACTATGTTGGAGCCTACAAAGGGGCGTTTCAATGGACTGCCTGCAACCTGAGGATGGACAAGATTCCGGAATTTGCGCGCAGGTACGATCAGTTGGTGCAGAAATACTGGAAGACCTCTGATCCGAGGATTTCCGTCGAGCATGCCATGACCGGAACAGACATTCAGGGACCCCTGCCGTTTGCACGGGCGGGAGGTATCGAGGTCGACTTCTGGTGGGATCAGGGGAACCCGGAAGAAGTGAAACGCGCAACAACCATGATGCACAAAACCCAGCAGCTCATGCTGGAATTCGGAGGGGCGCTCTTTCGGAACATGTTCGGCGCCGGTGAATACCATATGCCGCTCTGGGACATCGTCAGTGAGTATTTGAATATCTTGAAAGCCACGAGAAAGGCCTTTGATCCGGCCAACCTCATGCACCCCGACGTGTTACCGTCCACGGATGATTATATTTAGGATTCGTCGTAACGGAGGCAACCGTGGGTGAGGACGTCTACTACAGGCTGGGAGAGCGTCTGAACGAAAACCAGGTCAAGTTGCCTCTGGTGGATCAGTTTCTTGAGATTTTGCGGGAATACTATACAGAGGAACAGGCAGCAGTGGGGGCCGAGTTTCCATTAGGCTCCCACAAGATGGGGCCTCTGGCAAAATCCATGGACCGAGACGAGACAGCGTTACTCGGTGTCCTCGAGAGCATGGCTGACGAAGGTTTGGTCTTCACCCTCCGGCAT
>JAQYVQ010000075.1 GCA_030145435.1 Syntrophobacteria bacterium
TCTGCCGGTCCATCGCTTCGTACATCCCGACGAATTCGAAGAGTGGCGCACGGTCGCCCTCGATCTGGGTTTTGCAGAGGTTGCCAGCGGTCCCTTCGTGCGAAGCTCGTACCGCGCGGAAGCCTTCTATCAGGCCGCGAGACCGTCGTCCATTGAATCGTAGTCAAGTCGAGGAGCACGTAGATGACGAAATACTTTATTCTGCTGTCGTCGGGCAAGGACAGGCCCGGAATCGTCGATGACATCTCCACGCTCTTGTTCGACAAGGGGGCGAACATCGAGGACAGCCGGATGGCGGTCATGGGCGGATGTTTCTCCTCCATGACCCTCTTCTCCTGCACCCGGGAACAAGTGGAGCCGATCCGGGGAGGCCTGGAGGATCTGCGGGGACTCGGATTGGAGGCCCACCTTCATGAGGCCGAAGATCCCGCGGGAGGCACGGCGCTGGCGGGACTGCCCCTCAAATTCGAGATGACGGCCATGGATCACCCCGGAATCGTTCAGCGTGTGGTCCGCATGCTGCGAAAAAACGACGTCAACATCGAATCCCTGGAAACGCAGGTTATGGGCGCGCCTCTCTCCGGGGCTCCCCTGTTTGACCTGCGGCTCGAGGCGACGGTGCCGGCAGACAAGTCTATCGGAAAGGTCAAAGAGCAACTTGCCGACCTGGCAGGGGAAATGAATCTGGACCTGGTCTTCAAGGTGTGATATGAGCAAGGCGCACAGAGGGGGGAACCGTCATGGCCAAGGACGAAGAAAAGAAGGTCAAGATAGACGAGACCGACATTGACATTATTCGGCACCTCCAGGATGGCAGGAAATCCTTCAAGCGGATTGCCGAGGAGCTGTCGCTGGCAGAGAACACGGTGCGGTCGCGGGTCACCAAACTGATCGACAACGGGGTTCTTCAAATCACCGGGAGTGTGGCCCCCGGATCCATCCCGGGCCACAGCGTCGTCTTCATCGGGGTCAAGCTGCAGAGCATGGACCTGGTCAAGAAGGGCAAGGAGATCAGCAAGCTGACGGGGGTGGTGTCGGTGAGCGTCGTGACGGGGCAGTACGATCTGATCCTGGTGGTGCTGCTGAAAGAGGAGTCCGGCCTCCTCGAGTTCTACACGGAGCAGATGTCCCGCATAAAGGGCATTCAAAGCGTGGAGACCTTCGTCGTGTACAAGGACTACAACTTCAGGGTCCCCTACATCCTCTGAACTTCCTCCCGGTACTTCTCCGCTAATAGGGGTCAAACCTACACATTTGACAAAACCGCTCGAGGCCCTGGTTGTTCGCCTGCATTTAGGGGACGGTCTTTACTTTTTAGACTTAATGAGAAAAGTCAAAGAAGTAAAGACCGTCCCCTATTTTGGATAAGAACGTTTGACAGCGGATCACCAGCGGGAATATTGTGACACTGTTTGTGCGAGTTTGCTGGGACGTACTTATGGCCAGCGAAGGGCGTGTGGCGAAGGATCGCCGAGATTGCTAATGGCTTTATGTGTTTAAGCCCACGCTTCAGGAGTCGATCAAAGACCTAGCCCGGTTCCGCTGGCAGGAGATGAAGAAGATGGCCCAATGGCGCAAGACCAGCAAGTGGCAATTTAGGTAATACAGAATGAAATAGGGAAGAAATTAGGCAACATCGGTGGCCAGGAAAAGCGCCCGCTCGATTCGATGCTCCTGGCGGTTCCGAAATAGAGGAGAAGGCATGCGATCGCATCCTCCGCTTCCACGCGTATGACCTGAACCTCGTAGCCTCGGTTACCGCGTACATGCGCGGGGGCAAGGGGCCGTTTCACCCGCCTGCGCCAGGTGGAAAGAGCCAGCCGCACTCCAGGGGCAACAGCCGATGACACAGCTCTCCTTCGATCGTAGTGTCCCGGACGTGGGCGACACACTCGTCTGTGGATTGGTGCCGAGTGGGCGCATCGAGGTCCGACCCGGCTCTCCGGAAAATGAGCCACGGATGTCTGCCGCAGCTGCAAAGCGCATCCTCGACGCGTTCGACGTCGGCCGCGGACACGGCGTGCTGTACCTGGGCGCGGCGGAGCTGCGCACCGACCTCCATCCTTCGCTTTCGTACTGGCGCGAAATCGGACGGTCCTTCGTGGCCAGGGCGTGCGGCGCCCTTGATCCGACCGATCCTGAGTCCGTGGCCGTTCCCGACCCGGATCCCAACGAGATTTCGGCTTTCGTCCAAGGCGCGCCTCCCATGCAGGGCGCCGAGCTGATCACGTCCGCGTTGCTCGGTGAGCTGTGGTCCGACATGGGCAAGGCCCTGGCCGACCAGGCAGAGAGGTTCGAGGATGGTGTTCAAGGGTATCTGAAAAAGCAGAGCTCGGTCTGGAACGTGGTCGGCCGGGTCTGCTTCCACCTGGCCGAGAACAAGCGCGACCCGGACTACCCTTTTGCCTTCATCGCGACTTACGTCCACAAGGTCTCCAAGCAGGCCAAGCCCCAGCACCTGCCGCTCGGCCGGGCGCTCAAGGACTACGCCGGGGCCCGGAACCGCCGGAAGCTTCTCGCGCTTCTCTCTCCCATTTCCCGTGCGGCCGAGAGGAGCGCCTTCATCCGCGAGTTGGTCGACTCCGGCGACATCTACCACCCGCTATTGTGGACGCCCAGGGAGGCGCATCGCTTTCTCTGCGAGATGGCAGTGTACGAGCAAGCGGGCCTGGTCGTGCGCATGCCCGACTGGTGGAACGCGAAGAGCCGCCCCCGCCCCAGGGTCTCGGTGTCCGTGGGAGGCGAGGCGCCATCCAAGCTGGGCATGGAGGCGCTGCTGGACTTCGACGTCAAGCTGACCATCGACGGCCAGGCCCTGTCGCCGGAGGAAATCGAGGATCTGCTCGCCTCCACCGAAGGGATGGTGCTCATCAAGGGCAAATGGGTCGAAGTGGACCGGGACAGGCTCGGCGAGGTTCTCGACCATTGGCGCGACGTTCAGAGACAGGCCGCCACGGATGGAGTAAGCTTTGGCGAGGCCATGCGCATGCTGGCCGGCGCGCAGCTCGATGGTGATGAAACGGACGGCGCTGGAGACGCCCGGCCCGAGTGGTCGGAGGTCATCGCCGGCAAGTGGCTGTCATCCAGGCTCGATAAGCTCCGCTCCCCGCAGTTGCGGTCCGAGATCGATGCGAATGCCGGCCTCAAGGCCGAGCTTCGTCCCTATCAGAGGCTCGGAGTACAGTGGCTCTGGACGCTGCGCGGCCTGGAATTCGGCGGCTGCCTGGCCGACGACATGGGCCTGGGCAAGACCATCCAGGTTCTGGCGGTTCTCTACCTGAGCCTGCGCAACAAGGAGAAGGGCGCCGATCTGCTGGTGGTTCCGGCATCAATCATCGACAACTGGCGCCAGGAGATCGAGCGTTTCGCCCCGAAGCTGAAGGTGCTGATCGCGCATCCCTCGCACATCCCCTCGATAGAACTGAAAAAGCTATCGAGAAAGGAAGTGGAGGCACAAGATGCGGTGATCACAACCTACGGCACCGTCATGCGGACCGACTGGATGAAAGAGCATCCATGGCGGAACCTGATTCTGGACGAGGCCCAGGCTATCAAGAACCCGGGCGCCAAGCAGACCAAGGCGGTCAAGGCGCTGAAATCGAAGTGGCGGCTGGCTCTGACCGGCACGCCCGTGGAGAACCGGCTCGGCGACCTTTGGTCGATTTTTGACTTCCTGAACCCTGGGCTTCTCGGCTCCGCCAAGGCGTTCAACGGTTTCTGCAAGTCCATGGCGTCGGGCAGGCAGGGAGGCTACGCACCGCTGCGCAGGCTGGTGCAGCCATACATCCTGCGCAGGCTCAAGACCGACAAGAGCGTCATCGCCGATCTCCCCGACAAAACCGAGGTCAACGCCTACTGCCTGCTGAGCAAGCGGCAGGCCGCTCTCTACCAGCAGTCGGTCGACGAGATGAAGAAGATGATCGCGGAACTCGACGGCATAGAGCGGCGCGGCGTGGTCCTGGCCTTCTTGATGCGCTTCAAGCAAATCTGCAACCACCCGTCCCAGTGGCTGGGTGATGGCGGCTACGAGCCCGGAGACAGCGGCAAGCTCTCGCGGCTGCGCGAGCTCGGCGAGTCCATCGCCGCGCGCCAGGACAAGGTGCTGGTGTTCACCCAGTTCCGGGAGATGACCGAGCCGTTGGCCGGCTTTCTGGCCGAGGTCTTCGGGCGTACCGGGCTCGTGCTGCACGGCGGCACGCCGGTCAAGAAGCGCCACGGGCTGGTCAAGAGCTTCCAGGAAGACGACCGGCTGCCGTTCATGGTGCTCTCCCTCAAGGCCGGAGGCACCGGGCTCAACCTGACGGCTGCATCCCACGTCATCCATTTCGACCGGTGGTGGAACCCGGCGGTCGAGAACCAGGCCACGGACCGCGCCTATCGCATCGGACAGAAGAGGAACGTACTCGTCCACAAGTTTATCTGCCGGGGCACTGTGGAGGAGCGCATCCACGAGCTGATGGCCGGCAAGCAGAAGCTCTCCGACGAGATTCTGTCGGGGGGAGCGGAGTCGGCCTTGACCGAGATGAGCAACGAGGAGTTGATTTCGATGGTGTCGCTCGATTTGAGCAGCGCCCTCGAAGGATAGAGGGCATGAACAGAACCTGAGCGAGGTGAGCAGATGGGCCGGCACTCTTACTATGAATGGCGTCCCTATATTCCGATGGCCGAGCGCCGCCGCCGGGCCAGAAGGGAGGTCGCCAAGATGAAGAAGGCGGACCGCCATGTCTTGCCGGTCGAGATCGTCGGCCGTAAGATCACTACGACCTTCTGGGGAGAAGCATGGTGCAAGAACCTAGAGGCGTACAGCGACTATGCCAATCGTCTTCCACGCGGCAGGACTTACGTGCGTAACGGCTCGGTGATCGATCTGCAGATCGAGGCCGGGCGCGTGCGCTCTCTCGTCAGCGGCTCGGACATCTACGAGGTGGACATCAGGATCAAGCCCCTCCCAAAGCGGCGGTGGACCGATATCAAGTGTCAGTGTGCGGGCAAGATCGACTCGTTGGTGGAGCTATTGCGGGGGTCCATATCCAGGGGCGTGATGGAGATCGTCACCCGCAAGGCAGAGGGCCTGTTCCCGTCCCCCATGGAGATCTCGCTGAGCTGCTCGTGCCCTGACTGGGCGACCATGTGCAAGCACGTGGCGGCCACGCTTTACGGTGTAGGCGCGCGCCTGGACCGAAATCCCGAGATGCTTTTCACCCTGAGGGGAGTCGATCCGGCCGAGATGGTGGAGGCCGCTGTCGAGCAGCCTCCGAGGGCAGGCAAGCGCCCTCGAGGCCGGGTCCTCGCCTCCGACGAGCTGTCCTCGGTCTTCGGCGTCGACATCGACATGGGCGATGCCTCTTCGGAAGACGTCGCGCCACGGGTCGAGCGAGGCCGGCAAGCGGCTCGGACCAAGAAGACGGGCAACAAGACGGGAAAGCGCTCCGCAACCGCCAGGAAGTCCGCGTCTCGCAATACGGCGGGCAAGACGAAGCCGGCGGGCAAGAAAGAAGCCACGAAGAAGAACCCGGCAAGGAAGAAGAAGACCACGAAGAAGAAGACCACGAAGAAGGCAACAGCGAACAAGGCGACCGGCAGAGCCGCGAGATGAACAAGAACCCTGTCCAGGAGCACCAAAGAAGGGACTTAAGGTCACATTAGGGTTCAGCCTCCTCGAGTTCTACACGGAGCAGATGTCCAGCATAAAGGGTATTCGAAGCGTGGAGACCTTCGTCGTGTACAAGGACTATAATTTCAGTGTTCCCTACATCCTTTGAACATAGGCCCTCACTTCCTCCCGGTACTTCTCCACAATCCCTCGCACCACAGGATGGGAAGCAGACCCCAGAGCGCAATCCTCGATCGTGCCGATGGGCATCACGTCCACGGTCGTGCCCGTGAGAAAGGCGGCTTCGATCCCCGCGATTTCCCCCTGGTGCAGCCTTTCCTCCCGGAGCTCTATCCCGGCCTCCTCGCAGATCCGCACCACGTGCTTACGGGTTACTCCCAGGAGGACTTTTTCAGGGGGAGGAGTGCACAGACTGTTTCCCTTCACGAAGAACAGATTGGAGCGGACCCCCTCGGTGATGAACCCATCGCCGTCGACCAACAGCGTCTCATAGGCGCCGGCCTTTTCCATCGCATCCCGGACCCGGTCCCGAAAGGAACTGCTCACCCGTTTGACGTGGGGGTCCTTCCTCTCTGCCCGGAGCAGGATCGTGTGAACCCCCCGACTCCGTCCCTGCGGCCCCGGATCCTCTGTGGCGATGAAATAAGTGAGGAAGACCTCTTCCTCCCCCACGCGAGCGCAAACGAGCTTGGCATTCGTCTCCGGGCACTGATTCCGTTCCACCAACGTCGAAATCTCGTCTCGGATCTCCCTGTCTTCCTTCCGCAAGGCAATCCCTGACGCGTCCCCGGAATTCCGCATACGCTCCATGTGTTCTTCCAAGAACAAGGGGACGCCCTTGACCACCTTGACGACCTCGTAGACCGCCGTGTTCTCGATACGGTCGAAGATGTCCGTCTTCTCGGTGGGCAGGATCTCTTGATTCAGGA
>JAQYVQ010000092.1 GCA_030145435.1 Syntrophobacteria bacterium
ACCTCAAGCTGCGCTGGTAAAGAGCCAGGGTGGTGAGCGTTGAGGAAAAGTCACGGCATAAGATCGTGGCAGGTGAGGTTCAAGGAGACGAGCGAAAGCGAACCGCTGAAGAGGTGTCGAAATCTTGCAGATGGCATCAAAACTGGGGGCGACCAAAACCCCAGGAGGAGTCCAGGGGGAGCCTGCTTACTGCCTGGACGGTGCCCGGCATATAGGCGGCGTGAACTTGAACCAGGCTCGTGTATGGAACGTGGGAACCTGCTGTGTGATGTTAAGAGAAAACCCTATAAGTGGAAACCCCACGAAGGGGGAAAGTATCGATGCATGCAGCAGGGGCGGATGATCCCGTAGTAGTGATGAAGTTGCTGTAATGGCAATGGAGCGAAGGGGAGAAGCCAACTCACAGGCAGGAGGCTGTCAACTGGCATAGGCCAGGAGGAACTTCTCTTTTCTGTGTCGGCCTGCGGTCGCGAGGCTTCAGGAGAATGGTTGGCAGGAGCCGGATGAATCGAGAGGTTCACGTACGGATCTGTGAGGGACTGGGGGGGAAGTTCCCCCGGTCTACTCGACAGTAGTCATACATTACGTGGATTCCATCTTTCAACATGAGATTGTAGGTAATCCACTGACGGTGGGCAAAACCATGGCCCTCGAAAGAGTACTATGAATATATGTCAACGCAACAGGAATCTGTGAGCCGTGGAGCCAAGCCGCAAGCCGAAGATTACGTCGGGGATCAGAACGATAGGGTCGAGGAAGCATGATTCAGTAGGGAACCTGCAACGGGGGCAGAAATACTGGCCCCCTGCGATTCAATCTGTTAGAATATTTGTGTCACGGTTCTGAAGGAACGACACCAGTAATTCATGTTTGATCTGGAAGAGGGAAGGAGACCAACTATGGCATCTATCTCAAGAGTATCGCTGGCGGCGGTTGCTGTGATCGGAGTTGCCAGCTGGATCGCAATGGGTTGCGTCGAATACAACAGCTACCCAACCGAAATCCCTCTGGGTCTATACCACGCCCAAGCACCTGCTCCTTCCGTGACGGGGCCGGCCACCGCAAATCCCCTTCCGGACAACGATGTGCCCCAACATCCTTTCCTGGCACTAAACGGCAACAGCGGTATCCATGCGGATGCTTACTCTTCAGGCACCTATTCCACCGCTGGTCCTTTGGGAATCAATCCGGTTGTTCAATCAGCGATCCCGCTTGATTTCTGGCGTGATCAGCAGCTTCTGGCGTTAGCCGGTGAATGTCTGGGTCAAACGTTCAACGAATCCGGAACCGTATTGTATTCCGTGTGCGCCGACGTCGGTGTCTTCAAACTGATAGCGATGGATGTTACGGATCATTTCAATCGCATTGGTGTACTTACGATGCCTAACAGGGCGAATGCCGGTGAACCCCTCACCGATCAGAAATCGGATTCTTCGGGAGGCTTATATTTTCATCTGATCAAGGATGGGGATGGCAACGACCAAGTCCTTACAGCCAACGGTAACGAGCATATTCAGGTGATCGCCACGAGCGGTGCACCGGACCCGGGTACGGGAGCAGACTATGGTTTTACAGTCCTTGAGGACTATGACGTAAAAGGCTCCTTGCTTAACCCCAACCCGGCATCTCCTGACGCATCAAAGATTACAGACGTCATGATCGACTGGAACAACGCCAGTCTGATCTGGTTCATTTCAAAAGACGGCACCGTCGGCATCCTGGACCGAAGCGATGGTTCCGCGCAAACCGTGCAATTGACTCATCTCGACGGGGCGGAAGTCGTCAACGAAGAGATTCAGAACTCGGTCGCAATCGACGACAATGGTTTATTGGCCGTTTCCAACTATGCGATGTATCACCTGAGTGTCGGTACCGACAATACTCCGGTAATCGACTGGCGCACCGAGTATGATCGAGGGGGTTCAACATCCGGCACCTTCAGTGAGGGTTCCGGTACGACACCAACGGCACTCGGGCCTGACTATGTCGCTATCACCGATTTTGCGGATCCCATAAAGGTAGTCGTATACAACCGGGCCACCGGTGATGTGGTCTGCTCCCAGGGGGTGTTTGAAGAAGGTTTGAGTTCCTCTGAGAATTCCCTTATCGGTTACTACGATCCCATCACCGAAAAGGGAAGCATTATCGTGGAAAACAACTTCGGGTATGAAATCCCCATTGATCCTCTCGATCAAATACCGGTCCCATTGCCGGAGCCGGGGGTCACACGAATTGATGTGACAGGGGGTGCATCGGATGGGGAATGCAGCGAGGTCTGGACCAGCGATGAAATATCTCCGTCGGCGATCCTCAAGTTGTCCACCGGAAATGGTTTGGTCTATATCTACACGCCGAAGTATATGGACCCGAATAACAGCGGCGGTACGACCATGAACGAGATTGCCTGGTATCTAACGGCCTTGGATTTCGAAACGGGTGCTACGGAGTTCCAAATACTGACGAGTACCGGTAAAGAATGGAATGTCAATTATGCGGCTATTTCTGTCACCCCGGACGGCACGGCATATGTGGGCACCCTGCGCGGGTTACTATCGGTTAAGGACAGTGGCCCCTAAAAGAGGCTATTCAAATGGTCGGACCAGGTCGTCACCCTTTATCGACACGAGACTGATGCTCGAGACAGGCTGTTCCTCTCCGGACCACCCAAGGTAATCTTGGACGCCATTTGCTTCGCTTTTGGCCACAATGTTGAACACAACCTACGAACAACACAAATCGTATTCCACATCTCACAATGGTCTTGCCTTTGTGGCCTGGACCGGGCCCGGGGTGTCAATATATCTTCTAAAGACCTTTACAAATTCCCTTTGACATTCGAATAGAGATAGTTGGTCAAAATTGCTGGTGAGCACATTCGCGGTCTGTGATTAAGATAACACGCGCTGGTTGCTCAGACGATCAGCATTCCCTCCCAATGTATCCTTCTGATACCGTATTCTCAGGGTATGCCCCCACGGTCTTACGATAACTTGCTCATATTGATCACGAGACGTTCTTGTTGGCACCACGGGTCAGAGTAGTAGAAGAGGAAGGGTCCGCTCGATTTGAAAGAGAGGCGGGAGCGATTTGAGCCCGCCCCGCATGGGTTGCGCCGTCGGCCGGTCTTCCTGTATACCTTTAACGAGGGGGGCTGTGCAGGGTTCTGCCGTTGAATTGCGCGGTCGTCGTTTGTGTGGGAATCATCTCAGAGAAAAGGAGAGTTCATGAAGATGCGAGCAAAGGGGATCCTGGTCATCCTGGTGGCTGTTGTGGCATGGGTCGGTTGTCAAACACCGGGCCAAGAGGCGAAAACAGGCCCGGCAGGGGGCGAAGCCGGTCAGGAAGTCATGGCTACCGTGGACGGTGTAGCGATTTCCGGTGAGGAACTGGATGCCGCCGCCAAGGGGCAGCTCGAGAAGATTCAGGCGCAGATCTATCAAGTCAAGAAGAGAACCCTCGACGGCTTGATCGAAGAGAAGCTGATCGAAAAGGCTGCGAAAGAGAAGGGCGTGAGCGTGGAAGCCTACGTGGCCGAGAATGTGGATGCCAAGGTCAGCCCGCCCACGGACGAGGAGATTCAGGCGTTCTACGACAGTCAGAAGGGCCGGATCCGGGCCCCCCTGGAGCAGATGAAGGGGAAGATCTCCGAGCATCTGATGCAGACTCAGAAGGCTGCGAAAAGGGGCGAGATGATCGCCCTCTTGAAAAAGAGCGCAGATGTGAAGGTCATGCTCGAGCCTCCCCGCACCGAGGTCTCCCTGGACGGAGTGGCATACACAAGCGGTGAGAAGGAGGCCAAGGTCGTCCTGGTCGAGTTTTCCGACTACGAGTGTCCCTACAGCAAGCGGGCCCAGCCTACGGTCCAGAAAGTTCTGGAAGAATACAAGGGCGAGATCCGTTACGCGTTCTTCGACTATCCCCTCCCCTTTCACAAGAATGCGATGAAGGCTCACGAAGCGGCCCGCTGTGCCGGCGAGCAGGGGAAATACGCTGAATACAGCACGAAGCTGTTTGACAACCAACAGAATCTTGCTGTCGAAGGTCTGAAGCAGTACGCGAAGGACCTCGCCTTGGACACGGATGCATTTGATTCGTGCCTGGACACCGGCAAGACTGCCGAAAGCGTGAAGCAATCCGCCCAAAAGGGAAACGGGGTAGGTGTCTCCGGCACGCCCGCCTTTTTTGTCAACGGGATCATGATCAGCGGGGCCCAGCCCTTTGAATCGTTTCAGGAGATCATCCAGGCAGAACTGGCCCGCTAGAGCGGTCAGCGGCCTACTAGCAGTCTTTGTAGGAAGCAATAAGCCGCAGGCCGTTCAAGAATGCCCATATGCAAGGCGCACGACTTCCTGAGGAATGCGGCGTACACCGTACGCCGCAGTGACGAAGCCATTTGGGGTCCAGGGAAGCAGGGGGATTGCCGCGCTTCGCTCGCAACAAGCGCCGCAGATGGGCGTTATTGGACGGCCTGCTAGACGATCTCGAGCCACTTGAACCAAATCGGGTGACTCACCTTGTACCACTCGAGGATTTCCCGGAGCTTCACCTGGTCATCGGGTGGGATGACATCGGCCGGTATCCTGTCAGAGTGGAGCTTGATCGAGTGGTCTGCGAAATGCTCCAGGGCTTCGGTGCACAGGGTCTGCAGCTCGTTTCGGATTCGCCCTGAGTCGGAAAGGGTCACGCGTCTGTCCGTGTAGTCTTCCCCTCGGAGAAACCGGTTGAGCAGTGGATTGAAGACGAGCCGGCTCTCCTCGAAGGTCTCCACGAGTCGAAGGCGAAGGGTCGTGCGCTTGTCGCCCCTCTTGGTCGACAGTCTGACGGTCACCAGGAAGGTATCGTCATTCACCTGCCGGACCCCGGGCGCTCCTGTGTAAGGATCGGGCAGCATATACCCGGAGATGGCCATCACGTCCCATTTCTTTCCGGGCAGGAAATCGTCGGCCGTGACGAGCTTCTTGTCCAGCGGGATGCCTGCGGTCCTTGCCAGGAGGACATTGTCCCTGTACCGCTCGATCGTCTTCTCGTCGAGTTCCTTTTCGAAGACCCTGGAAAGCTGCTCGCCGAAATCCTCGGCGTCCGGGTTCAGGCGCATGATGAGGGGCTCACGATCGTGGCCGAGTTCGTACTTGGATGAGAAAATGACGAGAGACACGTCCAGGTCGAAGATCGGGTACAGGCTGGCGGCCTGAATCGCCTCGGCCGATGCCGCGTACCCGTCCACGAGGAAGAGATGCGTCTCGCCCTTGTCGTCTTCCCATGTGCCGACGATGAACGTGGGCGCATACGTTCCGGAATCCGTAAAGGCCCTCTGCCCGTTCGGCAACTCCCATCCGTCTTCGACGAGATGCGCGCCCACGGCCTCCCACTCCTCCCAGATCTTGCCGATGCGCAGATCGCGGCCTTTGCCCCGCAGGGTCCATACATGGACGTTCTCGTTCTTGATGCCCGGGTAGGCGATCTTGATCGCCTCGAGGACCTTTGCCCTCGGCGTGAAGAAATTGACGAGCAACGATTCTCTTTCCGCAGTTTCCGTGACCTTGCGGGGAAGCACGAGGTTGCCGATGTATCCTTCGTAGGGCTTGGTGATGGACAGGGGTTGATCGAAGACGTGGAGAACGGTCAGCGGCCCGGTCGTGGCGCCCTGCGCGAAGCGGGAGGTGTTCTCGAGGGTGTCGATGGCGGTGCCCCAGATGGTGACCCCTTCGTGTCGGAGGTCATGCTCGAAGTCATCCCAGGTATACTCTTCCGAATTGATGAGCTGCTGAACCCGGACCTCCAGGAATCGAGCGACCTGAGGCCTCGCGTAGATCCTGCCGAATCCGAGAAGAGGATTGGACCCCATTTCCGGCGTCTCCCCTGCCTTCGGCATCAGGCCTTCCCCCAGGCAGACCATGATTGCATGATTCTCCGGAATGGAGCGTGAAAGGTACCACAAGGATTCGCTCATCGCGTAGGCGGAGATGGCGTCTGCATCCTTCTTGACCTGGTTCAGGCCCGTCTTGTCCTGGTTGAGGCCCTCGCCGTAACGTCCGAACAGCTGGGTGCCCAGTGCGGTCACGGCCGCCGTCATCGTGAACATCCTCTCCATCCTCGCGTCCACAAAGGAGACACTGCACTCCAGGTCGGAGCGATGTTTACCGTTGAGCCACTCTATCTCGACGTCTTCCAGCCACAGATGGAATCTTCCCAGGATCGGACTCGTGTCAAAGGCCCACTGTGCGACGAGATTCCTCTTTTCCATGGCCTTCGGATCCATTTTCCCCCTCCTGTGTGTGCGATTCCAGCGAGAGAAGGCTTCCACGCTTCCTATGTAGTACATCTTTTCAATCGACACAAGATCTAATTCTCGTGAGTGGGGGCGGGAACGGCTTACGAGACGGGGGGATCGACGCTATCCGACGTGGCCCCGGAAGTCCCAGGAGAGGTTCAGAGTCTCCGGAGAGGTCGTGGGGCTACTTCGTCTCTGACGGTCCTCCGCCGTGGCGCAGCCGGAGGGAGAGGGCAAGGGCCAGCTCTTCGGAGAGCCTATGGGACAGCAGGAACACGGAAGAGGCCGCCCGCACCAGCCGGGAAGGTCTCAACCACCAAAGTCGGGAGTAGGTTCGCTGGGCAAGGGCGACGCCCTCCAGGGACTGGAGGAAGACCGGAACCAGCTGATACGACAACCCCAGCATGAGTGCCATCTGTCCGTCGTTGACCCCCCCTGCCCTTGCCCGGAGAGCCAGGGGGCGAAGTGCTTCCTCAAGGGCAAACATAGCGAAGATCATCCCCATGGAGCGGAGGAAGAGATGGGCCACCCTCCCCAAGGGACGGGCGGAAAGGGGTGCGGAGGCTTCGGCGGGCGAGGTAAGGTGCAGAAGCAGCCCGTACGCGCAAAGGAAGACCAGCACGGGAATCATCCACTTCAGGAGGGATCGGATTCTTCCCGGATCGCGGAGCCGCCAGAAGAAGGCCGTGGCGGTCAGGGCGAGCCCGATGCCCGGAACCCAGATTTGTCTGCCCGCCACAAGGAGGGTCGTCCCAAACCCCAGGAACAGGAACCAGAGTCCTTTTTCCACCATTTCGGTACGGCGACCTGCGCCTTCTTTCAAAGCGACGCTCCTATGCGTTCTCGCTACCCAACCCGAAGGCGCGGCCGGGCACGGCCCCCTGAAATCGCCTCGCCGACCAGAGCCCCACCACACCGCCCGTGGCCGGGAGGCTCACCAGGAGGAGGGCTGCCAGGAAGAGCAAGACAACCGGAGAGACGGGCCAGGATGGCGCCTGACGTGACAAGGCAGCGGTGGATGCCTCGATCCAATGCATCCCGTAGAGCAGCACGAGTGTCAGCAAACCCTGTGCGAAGCTCCAGAGGCCCATCAGGAACCCGGCGAGACCGGCGGCGACGAAGCTTGCCCCGAACAGGCAGAAGACACTCTCCGCGAGCAGGGCCTCCATGAGAACGGCCAGAAGGGGATTCAGATAGACCCCTCCCATGGAGAAGATCTTGATCCCGGCCGCAAGGCATCCCGTCGTAATCGTAATGCCCCGCACCGGGCAGAGCGCGCGCTGACAGGTCAGGATCGCCGCACCGACGGCCGCCAGCAGGATGCCCGAAAACGGGACGTGGAGGGCATGAAGGAGCCCCCCCGCGGTCATCTCTACGGTGCCCCAGAGGGTGCCAAAGACGACTGTGTAACTGAGTTGTCGCAAGCGGAGGTGTTCCTGCAAATCTCCATCCTTCCTCTGGTGAGTCGCCAAACCTGGTCGGTCCAGGGCAACAGTTCTTCCACGGGGCTCGCAATCAACAGGGAGAGCCCCCAGTTTCTCGCCGCCTGGAAAACCCTGCCGATCGTTTTCCTCTCCTGGTCCCAGAGGAATCGGAGAGGCTCGTCCAGGCATACGAGGGGTTCATTCCGAAGCATCGCCATGGCAAGGGCGACCCGCTGCATTTCGCCCCGGCTGAGCAGGAGCCCCGGCCTTTCGAACGAGGCCTCCAGGCCGAGCAGGGAGACGAGCGGCTCGGGCAGCACACCTCCCCGGCGGGAGGAGCGTTTCCCGGCCCATGCGAGTTCGCCCTTCACCGACTTGCCGCTCAGGTGCCACAGGGCTTCCTGAAGCATCAGGGCGGGGCGAGCCCGCCGAAGAAGCCGCTCCCGTCGATAGGTCCGGGTCAGTTGTCCGCTGCCGGGCTTCAGCAGCCCCGCGATCGTGAGCAGGAGGCTGGACTTGCCGCTTCCGTTGTCCCCGACCAGGGCGATGATCTCTCCCCGGCCCACCCGGCCCGAGATGTCTCGAACCACGGTACGGCCCCCTCTCCTGATCTCCAGGCCTTCGAATTCGAGGAGGGTCTCGCCGCTGCCGGCCTCCCGGTCGCCCGGGCCGTCGAAGAGGCGGGCTTCCGACACCCCTTTGGGCAGGCTGGAGGCCTTGGGAAAAAGGGAGAGCCCTTCCGCGTCAGGGGGCATGAACCTCTTCCAGTCAGGATCTGCGACAAAGGCGGCCTTGCCTCCCGCGGCGATCCTCTCGATGGCCCCCTTCAGGGCCTCCTGACCCTTTTGATCCAGAGAGGAGGCGGGCTGGTCGAGGAGCAGCAGGGCAGGGGACCGGAGAAAGAGGCAGGCAAGGGCGAGCTTTTGCCTCTCTCCCTCGGACAGCTCCCGGACGGGTCTGTCCCAGAGGGAATCGAGGGAGAAGGCCTCCAGGAGCCATTCCCTTTCCCGTTTCCTCGATTCCGGGGGGAGCCAGGAGCTTGCCTCAGCCGCGCTCAGCTCGTCCTTGACCGAAGGCCCGAGGATTTGCAGGAAGGGCTTCTCGAAGAGAAGGTCCACCGGGGCGGTCACATGGCGGTGCCCGGAGGTGGTTATGGGCCCGAAGCCGTCCGGATCGAGGCCGGCCAGGCTGTGCAGCAGGCTGGTCTTGCCCGAGCCGGATGGCCCTCGTAGCGCTCCGGCCTGCCCCCTTTCAAGGGAGAAGGTCCACGGCCCGATCGTCCTCCCATCGGGATACGTGAGTTTGAAAGAGTCGAGAACAAAGGCTTTTTCGGTCATATCCACAACCCCTGCCGATCAAGGCTATGTCCGCTCGGGTATAACGGGGTCAAAAAAAATTTCTCTTTGTTCGTCAGCCGTTGAGCTCTTCCTTGACGTGCTCCTCGAAAGTCTTTGCCCTTCCGTCGAGCACCCGGTAGAGCCTCACCGCTTCCTCCCCTTCTGGCGTGAGTCGCGTGCCCCCACCTCCCTTGCCTCCCACCGCCGTCGAGACCAGGGGCCTTTTCGCCAAACGGTTCATCGTCTCGACGTGCCACCAGGCCCTTCGGTAACTCATCCCGATCGAGCGGGCCGCGGCGGAGATCGAGCCGCACTCCCGGATCTTCTCCAGGAGCACGATCCTGCCGTAGGCCAGGAAAGTCTCGTCCCCTGCAGTGATCCAGGCCTTTGCCCGGATCCGAAGGTCGGCGCCCAGTGTCTGCAGGCTGGCGCCGCCAAGCTCCGCTTCGTCTCCGGGATCTTCCGGGACCCTCACCAGCCCGTTCTTTCTTCCGGCCATCCTCATGGACCGTAATATATACGCGGGTATAACGGTCGAGTCAAGTGGAGTTGAGGAATTTGTGGAGGAGTTCGAGCAGGCGGGCAGGTGTTTCCTTGGGGTGGGAGGACGCGAACTGCAGGCGGGCGGCTGGGATCGGGGCCAGCTTTTCGCATACATCGGAGACCAGATCTCGCCTGACGACGATGACCATCGGGGGTGTGGAGGGGGTTCGGGCAATATCGATCAGATTCGAGAACCCTTCGCCCCGCATCTCCAACGGTCCGAGTTCGTCCGCAAAGACGATGTCCCCCAGCCTGGCCCCGGCCTCCAGGGCATCCCGCCCGAACTGCAGGCCTTTCTCTGCGAAGTGGTACGCCCCTGTGCTGGGCCCATCCATTCCACGGTCCGTTCGGGCCAGAACCTCCCGGGAGGGTGGGTTATCCAGGAGGTTCAGGGCCTCGATGCCGATGACCTCACCCGCTCGGTCGA
>JAQYVQ010000283.1 GCA_030145435.1 Syntrophobacteria bacterium
ATAGCACAGAAGCACGACCGGGGCGACCGCCTTGACCTTTTCCGTTCCGTTGGGCTATTGAACGGGTGCAGGAGCCGGGGGGCCGGGGCCATCGTCCCCGGGTGCCGTCAGGCTTGGCAACATGGCGGGGTGGATGTCTTATTACATGGTTGCACAGGAGTCGGCGTGATGGATATTGGTTATGTGATACTTATGCTGCTGGTCCTGGTCTACGGCGCGACCGCCGCCTTCCTCTACTTACGGGCGCGACAGGTACCGACCGTTCCGGAAGAGGCACAGGAGATGCCCCCGGAGGAGCCTGAAGTCCCTTGACGAGAGTCTAGGCATTCTGTCCTGCTTGCGGGCTAGAGGAGCGCGCGTACTTGTTCGGCGCCTTTTCGCATATCCAGCAGCAGCATACCGGGCTTGCCGAACCGGCTGGAGAGAACCGTGAGGCAGGCATCCTGGCTAACTTCCATCACGACGATATAGCCCAGGTCTGCCTGAAGGAAGAACTGACGGGGTTTGCCCTTGCCCAGCTCCTCGCCACACCGTTCGGCAAGGCCCTGGAACGCGGCCGTCAGGGCGGCAACACGCTCTTCCTCCAGGTTTTCTGACAGGACCGAGGCAATGATGAAGCCCTCCTGGCTGACGAGGGCGGCGGCCTCGATGTCGGCGGAAGAGGCCTTGAGCTTCTCCAGGGCTTGTTGGATCTCTTGGCTTCGCATGAAATCTCTCCTTGATTGGGAAGGCATTAGATTTTAAACAAAGAAATACAATTCCATTTTGCAAAATATCGCCGTTTATGTCAAATGTTTTTGTTCCCCCGGCCCGGTCGAGTGGTGCTAACTCCTCTTTATAATTGACAATTTCTGCGGCGCATGCTAAAAATATCAGGTTTGCGTATCGTGCGGCTTCGTTCCTGGCCCCCTCGGGGAGAAAAAAGGGCAATCCCATGAAGAAAACGCTGCTGCTCACGCCTGGCCCCACGCCGGTTCCGGAAGACGTGCTGGAGGCCATGGCCAGGCCGATGATTCACCATCGGCATGAACCGTTTCGGGCCGTTGTCGCGAAGGTGAAAGAGGACCTGAAGTACCTTTTCCAGACAAAAAATGACGTGCTGATCTTAGGCTCCACCGGCACGGGCGCCATGGAAGGCGCCGTGGCCAATCTTCTTTCCCGTGGCGACAAGGCAATCGTGGTGCAGGGAGGGAAGTTTGGTGAAAGGTGGACCGAGATCTGTGAGGCATACGGCGTAGAGGCGATCCCCGTCGACGTGGAATGGGGGAAGGCCGTGGATCCGGAACAGGTGCGAGCGGCTCTCGACCGGGCCCCGGACGCTAAGGCGGTCTTGCTGCAGGCCTCGGAGACCTCCACCGGTGTTCGGCATCCGTTCCGTGAGATTGCAGACCTCGTTGCCTCGAGGGAGAACACGGTCATCGTCGTGGATGCGATCACCGCGCTGGGTGTGTTCGACATTCAGACAGACGCATGGAAACTCGATGTGGTGGTCACCGGTTCCCAGAAGGCCCTGATGCTTCCCCCCGGCCTCGCCTTCGCGTGCCTGAGCGAAAAGGCCTGGCGGCTGGCGGAGGCGTCGGACCTTCCGAAGTATTACTTCGATTTTGCCAAGGAGAAGAAGAACCTGGCGAAGAACCAGACCGCCTACACGTCTTCCGTGTCGTTGATCATCGGGTTGCAGGCTTCCCTGGCACGGATCAAGGAAGAAGGGCTGGAGAATCTGTTCGCCAGGACCGACAAGCTTGCCCGAGCCACCCGGGCGGGCGTGAAGGCCCTGGGCCTCGAGTTGCTCGCTCCTGAATCGCCGAGTGATGCCTGTACGGCCATCATGGTCCCGGAAGGGATCGACGGCGCGAAGATCCCAACGTTGATCCGCGAGAAATACGGCGTGGCCGTCGCCGGAGGCCAGGGCCACTTGAAGGGCAAGATCATTCGCATCTCGCACATGGGGTACGTGAACGCCTACGACATCTTGAGTGGGCTGGCGGCCCTCGAATTCGTTCTCCGGGATCTGGGCTATTCCCTGGAGACGGGCGCATCGGTCAAGGCCGCCCTGGACATCCTGGCTTCTTAGGCAGTGGTAAGGGACAAGGTATGAGCAGCTATCGCGTACTGGTTACGGACAACCTCTCCCCAAAGGGAGTCGAGATCTTCCGGAATACGCCCGGGATCGAGACGGTGGTGGATAACGAGATCTCGGCCGAAGGGCTCGCCGAGTCCCTGAAGGACTTTGACGCCCTCGTGGTTCGGAGCCGAACCAAGCTGACGGCGGATCTGATCGAGAAGGCGGACCGGCTGAAGGTGGTCGGAAGGGCCGGGACCGGCCTGGACAACATCGACATCGAAGCGGCGACGAAACGGGGAATCGCCGTGATGAACACGCCCGGTGGGAACACGGTTACCACCGCCGAGCACGCCCTTTCCCTGCTGTTCTCCCTGACCCGCAACGTTCCCCAGGCGTCCGCCTCGATGAAGGCGGGCAAGTGGGAAAAGAAGAAGTTTCAGGGGCGGGAGCTCTTTCACAAGACCCTGGGCGTCCTCGGCCTGGGTCAGATCGGCAGTGTGGTTGCGGACCGGGCCAAGGGCCTGAAGATGGACGTGATCGCCTACGACCCCTACCTGACGGCCGAGCTGGCGCACAAGAAGGGGGTGGAGGCCGTCACGATCGACGAACTGCTGGCCCGCGCCGACTACATCACGGTTCATGTTCCGCTGAACAAGAGCACGCACCATCTCCTCAACGCGGATGCCTTCTCGAAGATGAAGGACGGCGTCATGCTCGTTCACTGCGCCCGAGGCGGCATCATCGACGAACAGGCCCTACTCGAGGCCCTGAAGAGCGGGAAGGTGGCGGGCGCCGCCCTGGACGTTTTCGAGACCGAACCCCCCGGGGAGAGTCCCCTGCTGGCCCTCGACAACGTGATCTGCACGCCCCACCTGGGGGCCTCCACGGCCGAGGCGCAGGAGAACGTGGCCGTGGCGGTGGCCGAACAGATCGCCGATTACCTGACCAAGGGCCTGATCCGGAATGCGGTGAACGTCCCGTCCGTGAGCAAGGAGAGCCTCGCCTTGCTCCGGCCTTACATCCGTCTGTGCGAGAGGATGGGAAGCCTCTACACGCAGATGTCCCCAGGGCCCGTGGAAGAGGTGCGGGTGGAGTACTCCGGCAACCTGGCCGACCACGAATCCCGGCCGCTCACCGTGGCCCTCCTGAAAGGCCTCCTCGCGCCGATGCGTGAAGAGGAGACGGTCAACTACGTCAATGCGCCCCTCATCGCGGAAGACCAGGGGATCCGCGTCACGGAAGGGACGACCAAGAGGGACGTGACCTTCACGAACAAGGTCACCATCTATCTTCGTTCCGGCTCGAGAGAGGACTGCCTGGTGGGCGCCGTGTTCGGCAAAGAGGGCCCCCCGCGGTTGGTACGCATGAACCAATACTTTGGGGAGGCCATCCTGGAAGGCAACATGCTCATCATGGAGAACCTGGACAAGCCGGGCATCGTCGGTGCGATCGGGGTCCTGCTGGGAGAGAACAAGATCAACATCGCCGGCTTCCATCTCGGGCGGGACGAGCAAGGCGGAAAGGCGGTCGCCTTCATCAACGTGGATGCTCCGGTTCCCAAGGAGGTCCTGGAGAAGGCGTCAAAGCTCCCGAACATCCTTTCCGTCAAGTATATTACCCTTGGGTGAGCGTCTACATTCGTCCACCCGTGTTTGGCCACTTCAAGAGGAACAGAATCCCTTTCGCCCAAGCCCTCGAGACAGGGGAAGTCTGCGCGATTTGAAGGAGAAAACCGAATGAACAGTGTCGTCATTGTAGGTGCCCAGTGGGGAGACGAAGGCAAGGGGAAGGTGGTCGACTATTTTGCGAAGCAGGCGAACGTGATCGTCCGCTACGCAGGAGGCAACAATGCCGGCCACACGATCGTCGTGAAAGGCGAGACAACGATCCTGCACCTGATCCCTTCCGGCATCCTCCACAAGGGCAAGGTGGGCGTGCTGGGCAACGGAATGGTCGTGGATCCCGCGGTACTCCTGCAGGAGATGGAGGGCCTCGCGAAGAAGGGAATCAAGCTCACGGCGAAGAATTTCTTCATTAGCGAGAGGGCGCACCTCATCCTGCCCTACCACCGTAGGATCGACCTCGCCCGGGAAAAGGCAAAGACCAAGAAAGGCAAGATCGGGACCACCGGCAGGGGGATCGGTCCGGCCTATGAAGACAAGGCGACCCGGGCCGGCATCCGGTTTGTGGATCTGCTGAACGAGGAAGTGTTCGAAGAGCGGCTTCGGGCCGTGCTCAAGGAGAAGAACGCCTACCTGAAACACGTCCTCAAGCAACCCGGGTTCTCTTTCTCCGCCGTGCGGAAGGAATACCTCGGCTATGCGAAGCGCCTGAAGCGGTACGTGACCGACGTCTCCCTGCTCTTGGACGACATGCTCGTGAAGGGGAAGAGGATTCTCTTCGAGGGGGCCCAGGGAACGCTGCTCGACATCGACCACGGCACCTACCCGTTCGTGACTTCCTCGAGCGCCGGGGTCGGGGGCGTGCTGGCCGGCTGCGGCGTGGCTCCCTACTTCCTCCAGGAGATCGTGGGCGTGATCAAGGCCTACACGACCCGGGTGGGGGGAGGACCGTTTCCTACCGAGCTCACCGACGCGGTGGGGGAGCACCTGCGCAGGGAGGGGGCCGAGTACGGAGCCACGACGGGCAGAGCCCGGCGGTGCGGCTGGTTCGACGCGGTGGTCGGCCGCTATGGTGTGAGAGTCAACGGCTTCACCGGGCTGGCCCTGACCAAGCTAGACACCCTGACAGGCCTCGATCCGATCCGAATCTGCACGGGCTATCGGGCGGGAAGGAAGCGGATCACGGAATTCCCGGCCGATATTCGAGAGATGGAGCAGGCGAAGCCGATCTACGAGGACATGCGGGGTTGGAAAGAGGATATCCAGGGCGCCCGCTGCCTGGAGGACCTGCCTCGCAACGCGATTCGGTACGTCAGAAGGCTCGAGGCGCTCGTGGGGGTTCCGTTTTTCCTCATGTCGGTGGGCCCGCAGAGACAGCAGAGCATCGTTATAGAGAACCCTTTCGAAACTTGAGCCTTATTAGACCTTGCAAATAACCGCCTGAGTCATTAAAATACAAAGGTTTAATGGAAGAGGGCCGTTAACTCAGTTGGTAGAGTATCTGCCTTTTAAGCAGAGAGCCGCCGGTTCAAGTCCGGCACGGCCCACCAGTTAATGACAATATATTTCAATTACTTGGAACAAGGGTTGGGTCATTGGACCTGACCCTTTGTTACTTCTGTGTGAGACTCTGTGTGAGACTTCTTTCTCGCACGCTCATAGATGGACATCGCCTCACGTTCCGCCTGACCAATGCTGTGTAGATAGACTTCCGTCGTGGTTCTATTCTCGTGTCCAAGGATTCTCTGGATCGTTCCGATCGGGACGTTGTTGTTGTCCATGATCGATGCTCCTGAATGCCTGAGGGGGTGGAACCGAAAATATCGAACCCCTGCCTTCCTGCACAGCGTCCTCATGAACTTCCTGCGATTCTGATATGGTCCCTGTTCTTTCTTCCCCGTCTTGCTGCTCCAGTAGGTGTGCCAGAAGACCCAGGGTTTGCTCTTATCCCGCTCCTCATACCTGCGGGATAAGACTTCCAAAAGCTCATCCGTCATCCATACTTTTCGGGGAGTCAGGTTGCCACCCTTCTTCTTCCGGGTGTAGAGGATCACGTATCCATCTTCGAGATTCACATCTTCCCAGGTCATGCGATTGATCTCGCTCATTCTACCCATGCTTTCCCGCAAGGCCCAAAGGTAATCCTGCGTGTCCGGATCCGCAGCTGCGATCACCTTGTCGATGTCCTCCGATGGGGGAACGTACCTCACTCTTTTCTCCACAGGGAACATATCAATACCGTCCAGAGGATTTGAGCTCACCCATTTCCTCTTCTTGGCAAAATTGAAAGTTGCCCTGAGACATTTGACCTCCATGTTGCCAACGTATGGAGAGACCCCCCTCCTCTCCAAAATGAACTGCTGAATCATTTCCTGCGTGATTGCCTCAGCAGGAACATCTTCCCATCTTCTTATCCATCTGCGAGCGAGACATCGGTAATCCCTGTAATGACTGGCCGAATTATATGCCTTGACGTGATCCAGCCTTCTTTCCACCAGCTCCAAGAAGTCCATGTCGGTCGGTGTCTCCGGCTCCGTCTTCTCCTTTTCGCTTTCCTCCCTTCTTTTTGCTTCGGCCTTTCTGGCCTCTTTCTTGGTTTTGAACCAGGCCAAAGTCGCCGACCCGGGCTCCCTGTCCACGCCCTCCGGCATGAAGCCCCCGTACGAAAAACCCTCCGCCAAGGGCCGGAGACGCAAGAAGCCGGGACGCAAAAAAGGGCATCCCGGTGCTCGACGGCCCAAGGTCCGGGATGAAGACATCAATCAGACCAAAGAACACTCGCTTCACGCCTGCCCCGATTGCAACGGCCCGGTTACGCTGCTGGAAGAGACCCGGGAACGGTTCACCGAGGACATCCCGGAGGAAAAGCCCGAGGTAACTCGCCACATCCAGCAGGTGGGCTACTGCAAAACGTGCAAGAAAAAGATCATCGCCGTTGTCGACGACGCCTTGCCGGGTTCTACGGTCGGTAACCGTGCCCTGGTGCTCACCGCCTGGCTCCACTACGGCTTGGGCGTGACCATCTCGCACATCGTCAATATCTTCAATGTACACTTCCACTTCCCCTTGACCCCCGGTGGCCTGGTCCATATGTGGCGTCGCCTCGCTGAA
>JAQYVQ010000286.1 GCA_030145435.1 Syntrophobacteria bacterium
TCCCTCGAGCGCCATTCCCACGGCGGTCCACACGTCGCTCCGCTCGCTCGTTCTCGTGCCCTTGACCTGAAACTTGGCGGTAACGCCGGCGTCCTCCACGCTGCTCGCGAGCATGTCTCCTCCCACCTCGATCTGGGTATCGCCGACCAGATCCAGGTAGTCCAGCTGGTAGATTCTCTCTTCGAAGCGGTTGATGTGCAGGCACCCGTCCTCCTTCTTCCAGGCATAGTCCGCCCCCTTGACGACCACCATGTTCAGCGCCTCGACAAAGGTGACAGTCTTCAGGTGCACCGTGACCGGCCGGTCCAGGTCCACGCCCGATTCCACCGAGAGATTCAGGTCCGTGTCATGAATGAGGGCACTCAGCACCTCTCCCAGGGGGGCCGCGTCGAAGGTGAGGGAGAACAGCTTTGTTTCCTCGAGGATCTCGTCCCTGACGGGCTCCAGCTTCTCCGTGAAGGGGGGAGGCCCGGGGGCCGCCCGCAACCTGTTCATTTCTTCCTTGAGATAGACATTCGGATCTGTCTTCTCGAACGCCTCGAGATCGTCCTGTACCACCGGCCTCGGCCCGGTGACCGGGATCGAGCACCCGACCGCGACTCCAAGGAGTACACAGATCACCAGCCGGGACAGCCAATTTCGTACCAGAAAATTCATGATCGCTCCTACCTGTATCTAGTCGAGGTCCTTCCGAACAGAAGTAAACTCGCCCTCGGGCGCCGGGACGAACCAGTTCGTCCCCCACTGGGTCAGATAAACGCCCTCTTCGGCGATCTTCTCGATCCTGAAACCCTGCACCTCGTCCTTTTCCTTGTACCGTTTGCCATGGAACACAGCAGTCGATCGAACATTCCCCTTCAGGTCCGAAACGCTCAAGATTCCCGTCAGCATCGGCAGGATCGGCCCGGACTCTTCTGCCTGCTCCTCCCCTGCTTCCGTGCCCGTGTCCCACACCTTCAGGACCGACATGGGCTCGAACTTGGAGAACACGCGATCCAGGTCGACTTCGGCAACGGCCTTTGCCTCCTTGATCGCCAGGGAGCTCAGCTGCTCGAGCAACTTCCACTGCCGCCGGATTCCCTTGACCTCTCTCGAGTTCCCGAGAAGGGGCTGATCGAGCAGGTTCGTCATATTCAACCCGTTCACACCCAGAACGACCAGGGCCGCCAACACCCAGGCGCCTATGAAAGAACGTCGCTTGTCTCCGACGGTTATCTTCATGTCTGGGTCTCCGGACGGACGATCCTGTACCGATAGTTCAACCGGACCCCGCACTTTGCCGGTGCCCCGCGCCCCTCGATCTCGATCGTAACCTTGGTGACCGGCACGTAGGCGTGGTCCCTGCGCATGGCCTCCAGGCATTCGACAACCTTCTTCAGGGACCCCTCGCACGTGAGGACCACCGGGATGCTGCCGCCGGTGTCCTGATCCAACAGGCTCCTCACATCGACCTCGGTCAGATCGTACTGGGCTGCCAGTGCCCCCAGCTCGTTCTCGACCGTCAGCAATCCCAGGTTCAGGGCCTCTGCAGAGTGAAAGAATGCCTCCCGCTTCTTCAGGCTCTCCGAGATCTCCTCGGAATGGGCCCGCAGGAACTGCTCGTCCATCGTCAAGAAGACCTTTTGCTCCCTGGCCTCCCTGATCTGATACATCTCGCTGATGTTCCAGTAGTTGATCGCAAGGGCGGCGGCCCAGATGACCACGACCACAATCCATCTCTTGTTCATGCGATCCATCATGGCAGTCCAAATTCTAGAGCAATGACACAGGATTGGCCCCCGTCCACGGCCTTGCAGTTACCCGTATCAACATCGATGTCCTGCAGGCCGAGGGATCGGGTCCCCTCGAAATGGTCTTTCAGGCCGTCCAGCAATTCGGACAGGGTCTCACGGAACTGGCTGGGCTTCTCCGCTCTGACGGTCCCGGTAAGCGCAACGCCCGGGGTCGGCTCCGTCTCGACGACCATCTCCTTTATCCAGACATCTTCGGGCAACGACCGGGCCAGATTGATGATCGTCTTCCCGGCCGAAGGCCTTTTCGACTCCGTGAGGAACAGATCGAGGGCCTCGTTGTACTGCCGCAGGGCCACCACCGCTTCCCTCGCCTTCGCGCCCCCCCCTGGAGTGGTTTCCGTCCCAACCGGCCTGGACCATTGCCAGAGGAGCACGCCTTCCCCAACCAACAGAAGCAGAAGGACGAACCCGACGGCGATCCCTACCTTTTGAACCGGCTTCCACTGCTGTTCCTTCTCTATCAGCTTGTGAGAGATGCTCAGGAACTTCTGCGATTGGGAAAGGTCGGGCAGATAGAGCCCGCTCAGCAGCCCCGGTTGGCCGATCGTGGTGGAGACCTTTGTGAGTTCCTCCTCCAGGCCCGGGACTTCTTCGACTTCCCGCCCAAGCTTTTCGGACAGCTCGCCGGCCTCCACGTGCCCGAAGGAGGCCACGTAGACCCGGTCGATCTCTGCCTTGGCCTTTTGAGAGAAGAGGTACAGTGACTGGTTGATCTCATAGGTCAGCGTTTCGATCTGATCGGAGGGGCCCTCCTGGAATTCCGGAAGGGTTATTTGCCTTGAAAACAGAAAATGCCCTTCAAAGAAGAAGTACAGGAAGCACTCGTTCGAAAGGATGTGAACAAAGGCATTCCCCCCTTTGTGAAAGTCCGGAAGCCGCTCCTTGAGTTGGGACTCCCACAGAAAGGCGGGTGTCGTGATGCGTCGAGGGTGCAGATTTGAGCGGACGAGTTGATCGTAAAGCTGGAAGAACGTCGGCTCTCGCAGGAAATAGGCGTACACCGCCGTTTCATTTTCGCCGGCCTGGTGGAAGAAGTACTCATAGAAATCCTTTACTTCCGGAATCTCCGGAAAATCGGCTCGAAGCTTCCTCTCGAGGAACGCTTCCACCAGGGACCGCTTCCTTGATTGAAACGGGAACGAGATGTTTCCAAGCCAATAGTCCGGCACGACCATGACCGAATTGACTTGATGGCGGAACGTTTCCGGGATGGCACTCAAGTCCGCTTCATCCGTCAGGAACCGGTCGAAGGTCAACGGGTCCAGGATCTGTCCTTCACCCGAGCCCCCCTGCAGGATGAAGTAGATCTCATCATTGCCGACCAAGGTGATCGGCGTAGAACCCTTTCTGAATAGCCTCATTCGTTTTCCAGTCCGCGCTCGGCGTCACGTCAAGGTACCGGAAAAACCCTATGACGATTTTCGTCAACCGTG
>JAQYVQ010000463.1 GCA_030145435.1 Syntrophobacteria bacterium
AGGGATTTGCTACGCCCCAAGAGCCGGTTCATGGAACGGTCTCTCCACGCCTTCCAGACGAAGGAGATTGCTCGGGTCCGATTGCGTGCCGGCCAGAGGGAAAAAGAACTGGTTCAACAGATTTCCGAAGACGCCAAAGAGCAGGGGTGGGCGGACAGCCGATCCCCCAAGGAACCGAAGGTCCTTTTCCGAAACTGGATCCGCAGGCTCTCTACCCTGCGCCCCACAGACTACGTCGGCATGCCGGCCGACGAAGAGGGCGGAGGGTGTGTCGCGCCCGCCGGCTCCACACAGGAGCTGAGTCTTACCTTTTTCAGCCCGAGCAAGGAGATCGGATTCCTGACCTTGTACAAAGGGGAAGGGACGGACGAAAAGGGAGGCGCAACGTATTACGCTTGTTCAGAGCACAGCGAAATCGTCGTGATGGTCCCCAAGACCCAGGCCGAAGCCCTCCTGAAGGACCTCGAAGACGTCCTCGACGAGTAAAAGCCTTCCTGTTCTTGCTTTCAATCAGGCGCTTGGGCGCTTCTGTCCCGAAGGGAAGGATCGGCAACGGGGAGGGTGAAGAAGAAGGTGGTGCCTTCGTTCTTTCGGCTCTCCGCCCAGATGTTGCCACCGTAGTGGGTGATGATTTCTTTGCAGATGGGCAGGCCCAGGCCCGCACCTTTGGGTTTCTCCCTCAGCGTGTCCGCAGATCCCGGGGTGTACTTCTCAAAGATGAGTTCGAAATCCTTCTCCTCGATCCCGACGCCCTGATCGGACACAGAGACCAGGATCCAATCGGTGGGATCGCCGGAGTCCTTGTCCCGGAGAGCCTCCGCGCTGATGCTGATTTCGCCTCCGTTGAATGAAAAGCTGATTGCGTTGTGCAGGAGGTTTGCGATCACCTGCCTGGTTCGGTCCCGATCGGCCATGACGTCGGCAAGATCGGGGGGGAAATCCAGGTGCAAGCGAAGGGATTTCTGGCAGAGAGATTGAAACTGGATCCGTGCGGTCTCGCGAATCGCCTCCTCCAGGGACATTGCGACATCCCGGTAGACCATCCTGCCCGCTTCGATCTGAGAAAGATCCAGCAGGTCGTTCACGAGCCTTGACAGCCGCTCGCTCTCTGAATTGATGATGTGCAGGAACTCCCTTTGCATCTCCGGGTCTTCGTTCTCGTACTGGAGAAGGATCTCGGAGAAGGATCGGATAGATGTAAGGGGGGCCCGAAATTCGTGCGACACGGATGAGAGGAAGGAATCCTTCATGGCGTCCTGCGTCTTCTGCGTCTCAACGGCCTGTTCCAGTTCGGCGGTCCTTTCCTCCACCCTTCGTTCCAACTCCCGCTTCAACTCCTTGATCTTGGCCTCCGCCCGCCTGCGCTCGAGGATCTCCTTCTTGAGTTTTGCGGTCTGCTCCTCCATGAGAGAGCGCCATTTTTCCTCGAATTCGAGGAGAGCCGCCTCCAAGCCCTTTTGCTCCAGGGCTTCCGCCTCCAGTTCCTTGACCCTGTTGTCGAGGTCCTCGTAGGACAGCTTGTTATGCACAGGCAAACACTCCATTCTGTGTCGATGCGAAGGGAAACACTTACCATCTGTTTTTTCGGAAGATCTTGGGAGAATCCTTACTAATTTGTCTCGGTTCCCTCGAGTTTCCGGAGCCCTTACCGCCATGGGCTTAGCGGAACCGGGCGAGAAGAGGCAAGAATGGTAGTTTCGGCAAGAATCGTCTTGGGGCTCGGCAGCTCTGCCGATTCCTGGATGTGAACGGCATGAGAAGATTCAGCCGAGCAAGACGATAACGTCCGAAAACGAAAGGGAAAAAGGAGATGTCTCCTCCACATCCCCCACTTGGCACATGCCTTGCTCTTTCCAGGGAGCTAACCACTCAAGATTAATCGACCCACCGGAAAGGAGGTAATCACGCAACAGGGGGTGTCGCTACAAGGTTCAGAGTCGTTCATAAAGGAGCGGGAAATAGAGACTGCAAATCAAACTCGAAGGAGGGTGTGAAGATGAGACTGTCAGAGATGAAGATGATTACCGGATGTTGCGTGCTCCTGCTTGCTGGTCTGCTCCTCAGCCCGGCGATTTCCTACAGCGATGATGATATTGATTTTGAGATTGAGATAGACATTGCACCGAATGTGATCAACATTCAGAGTGAGGGAACGGCCGTGACCGTTCACACGGACATAGCCTATTGGACGGTCGAGGCCTATACTCTTACCCTGAACGGCATAGATATCAAGAGCTGGAAGGCCGACAATCAAGGAAACTTCGTTGCCAAGTTCTGGATGGATGAGGTCAAAGCCCTCGCCCTCGAAGCCGAAGACATGACGATCGGCGATTACAATGAGTTCGTGCTCCTAGGGGAGAACAAGGCCGGGGAGGTTTTCTTAGGCACACAGGAAATATTGATCATCGATGTCGTCCCGAAGGGACGCTGACACTCGATAGATTCGTTCTATTCTTCTTGTTCACCGAAAGAGGCGGGCTCACGATGGGTCCCGCCTCTTTCGCTCTCAATCGATCTTGTAGGTCACGAGGGCACTCGCCACGAGGGCCCCGTCCTCCCCGGTCCCGCGTACCTTCACTTCGCAAACGCACAGGCTCTTCCCTCGGTTGACAACGCGGGCGTCCGCTACCAGGTCCTTTCCCCGTCCCGCTGCCAGGTAGTTCACCGTGAATCCCACCGTGGTGCCGCGCCGCACCTTGTCGGCATCGGCCCCGTGCCAGACCGCCGCGGTTGCTGCGACGTCGACCAGGGAAGCGATGGCCCCGCCGTGGATGACGTTGCCGTAGGTTGTTATTTCAGGCCGAAAAGACATCCGGACGACCACGCGTTCCGGTTCGAGTGCCTCCACGGACATGCCGAGCAGTCTACCCATCGGACCGCCGACGATGAAGTCGCGGATGAGGGGCTCCAGGGATGACATGTTCCCCTCCTCGTTGCGGTGGTTCACAGGCCCGGGCTAGGTTCGGGCCTTTCGCGCCCCATAGATGATGAGCCCCAGCCCCACGAGAACGGAAAGGCTCGCGATCGTATTGGACGCGTAGAAGATCAGGTTCCCCACCGGCAGGGCCGGCTCGATCCCTTTCACGCCGACGACAGCCCCGAACACCGGACCTATGGAATAGCAATACCCGAAAATGACAAAACTATACGCCAGAATCCGGAGCTTCCGGTCGTCCAGGCTCAACCGAGTAATCAGAGAAGAAACAGCAATGATCATGATGCCGGTCAGCACGCCCTGAAGATGGGCCAGGTGCCACGCCTTGAAGCTCCCCGGAAACTCTCCCGTAATGACGAACATGTAGCCAAGCCCGGCAAGAGAGCCGAGAAGCGCAACGATGGCTCCGTGTCTTATCAAGAACAAGCGCATTTCATCCTTCACGATTCATTCCTCCTTGTTCAAGCTGATCAGGGGCTACGCTCCAGTCGAACCCGGGAAGAAACCTCGACACAAAGGCCTTTGGCGTGTCTACGCGCATGGCCCGCTTCACATCCTCGGAGACCGGCAAATCCTCGAGGTCTTGGTAGATATCCGATAAGCCCCCCATCCCCACAGGGTGGTCGGACCCGTACATCACCCTGCCCGCATGTCTTTCCAGCCCGTCCATCAGGACGTCCATGAATCCGAGACCTCCGGGAACGGAGGCAAGAAAGTCTTCACACCCGGGCCTCAGGTAAGGCAGCACCAGGGTGGCATCCAGGTAGAGCTCGGGGTAATCCTCGAGCAACGAGAATACGGCCTCGAGCCTCGGGAAGCCCATGTGGGCGAACACCATTGGAAGTCTCGGGTAACGCTTGAGCAACCCCTCCAGTTTTCCAACAGTCATCGACTTCCCGTAGTAATCATCGAACCCTGTGTGGAGGATGACGGGCCTCTGCGCCTCCTCCAGAAACGCGTAGAGCGGATCCATCCGCTTGTCCCAGGGATCGAAGCCTTGGACAAAAGGGTGGAACTTGAATCCCACGAAAGGGTAGGACGTGAAGGCCTCCTCGGCCACTTTCGCCTTGTCCGCCGTGTCCTGGTGCATACTCGCGAAAGGGATGGCCCCCGGCAGGGTCGAACAGAAGCGGCCGTTGAAGTTGTTCAGCGGAGCCGTCTCTTCTTCCTTGAGCGGATAGACCAGATTGAAGAAATGGGTGATCCCTTCCCT
>JAQYVQ010000491.1 GCA_030145435.1 Syntrophobacteria bacterium
CCCTTAGATCGCTCCCCGCTCTTCCAGGATTTCCTGCAGCCGGAGGGCGCTTTCGGCAGCCAGTTCGGTGCCGATGTTGTCCTGGCCCACGTCGGCCCCGACGAGGTAGAGGTTCTCGATGGGGGTGACCGGGCTGGGACGGTCGGTGCCGGTCTGGCCGACGCTCTGTGCGATGCCGATGATGTCCGGATGAAAACGGCCGGAGCACTTGTTGATGCGGGCCAGGGTGCTGAAGTCGTGCCACATGAGGTGCTTCTCGACTTCCGGGTATAAGGTGTAGAGGTAGCCCAGGTGAAAGTCCACCCAGGCATCCCAGTTCTTCGAATCCACCGGCGCAAGGCCGTAGAAGTTCACGAGCTGTTTCCCCGGCGGGGCCAGCGCGGGATCCATGTTGGAGGGCACGGGGATAAAGATGTTGATCCCCTTGTAGTCCCGGGGCGGCTTGTCCTCCATGATCCCCTGCATGAGTTCGGCCAGCCCTTCTATCGTGCCTTCCCTCACGTTCCGGAAAATCAGCGGCGCATCGATCACGGGCGCGTCAAGGGCGAGCTTCAGGTAGATCATGCCCATGGGCGTTCCTTCCACGAGCTTCCCCGTGGTGAGCGACTGGACCGATTCAACATAGTCCGGGGGGAGGCCTTCCTTGCCCACAAATCTCAGCATGGTCTCCCTGATGCCGGCATTGCTGATGATCAGGGGAGCGCGGATTTCCTCCCCGTCCTCCAGGGTGACACCGACAGCCCTCCCCTCTTCTAAGAGTACCTTGGATACGCCCGCCCCGAGCCGGACCGTTCCTCCGGCATCGCCAACCACCGAGAGGAAGGCCTCCGGGACGGCGGCACACCCACCGAAGGGGTAGCCGACGTTCGCGTCATTGCGCGCGTTGGCTATCATCCGGATCATCTCGCCTGCAGAGGCTTCCTTGGGGGTAATCACGGAGTAGAGCAGCACCTGCTGGTGTTCGAGGCCTAGGAGGGGCTTACTGTCTGTGAAGGATCGCAACCAGGTGCTGTAGGGCGTGTTGTCCAGCTCAAAGGTCTCCTCGTAGGGCATGCTCTCGATGGTCTCGTAGATCCGGTAGGCGTCCTTGATGTCCTGGTCGCCAAATCCGAAGGCTCGGTACACGGCCGCCCTCTCTTCCGGAGAGGAGAAAGACGGGTCCGGGTGTGGGAAGGGCTCTTCGTCGATCATCAGCACGACCCGGGACTCGGCCGAAGGGTGCCACCAGCGGATGGCCTCCGGCTTGCCCGCGCGTCGGAGAATCTCACCAAAGGGCCCCTTTTCGCAACGCCCGAACATGTGGACGAAGACATCGACCACGAACCCCTCTTTTTCGTAGCTGGCGCACCTGCCGCCAACAAAGGGGTTCCGCTCCAGGACGGCGACCTTTTTGCCGCGGCCCGCCAGGAGGGCCGCCATGGCCGCCCCGCCGATGCCGGTTCCCACGACGATTGCGTCAGGATTCGTTGTCATCGTGTCTCCTACCGGTAGAATGACGGCTAAGGGGTGTCAGCGAGTGCGGCTTCTTTCTCGAGCGCTTTTTCAACGGCGGAGCCCAGGAGCATTTGGGTGAACGTCTCGGTGGTCGCGAATTCACGCCGTTTGGTCCAGTTCTCCAAAGCCTTCCAGATGGCCTCCTCCACTTTGCGTGCGCCCTCTCCTTCTATGCCCTCGACGTGACCGTGAAACTCGGTCAGCAACTCGAGGAGGTCGCAATTCGCCTTGTCCAGCGCGGAGACCCGGTAATCCGTTTCCTCGCCTTCCGCCGCCTTGCTCAGCCGATTCTTCAGATCTTCGTCCTCGACCACGGAAAGGGATTCTGCGAAGAGCCCTCTCAACTCCTTGTTTTCTTCGACCCTTCGGGCAGTCCCTCGCTCCATTTCTTCGGACACGACCCCGATCAGGAGTGCGAACAAACCGAGTTCCGCCTGTGCTTTATCAGCGGTCATTGCGGGCACGTATTCGGTGATCAGAGCCGTTGCCACTGCCTGCAGGATGTACTCACCGCTCGGTCTCATGATTTCTCCCTCATCTGGCTTAGGATGATCCGTCTTTGAAAGTCGTTGGCCCAGATCCCGCCATAGCCCACGATCGGGTCCGTGTTCTGTCCGCTGGCATACACCTTGTTCATGGAAACCCATATCGCGATGGATTTCACACTCGCAAACAGCTCCCACCAGTAGAGGGCTTCACGATCCGCCTTGAAGCCGCTCGCCTCTTCCCAGATCTTGACCCCTTGCTCACGAGGGATCATGAAGCCGACCTTTTCCTGCTCGGACGAGCTCCACAGGCGGTTCATTGACCAGCCCAGGTCCTCGAGGGGGTCCCCCAGGTGCATCATCTCCCAATCCAGGATGCCCCTTATTTCCCCCTTCCGGTTGAACAGGAAATTGCCGGCCCGCATATCACCGTGCACGATGACGATCTTCTGCGCGGGCGGGGGGGGGGTACGGCGAAGCCACCGGACCGCAGCGCGGAAGACAGGGTGAGGTTCGATCTCGTTTTTGTCCGCGTCCGCCTCCCAGTAGTCGAGTTCCCGTTTCCAACACGCATCCGGGGCGACCGGCTCCAGCTTTCCCTCGAGTCCGACCTTCGCAGGGTCCGTAGTGGCGATGGTCGCCATGATTCGGAAGAAGGTCTCACCCACCTTCTCGCGGACCTCATCAAAAGGGGGCACGGTCATCAGCATGTGCTTGTCTTCGCAGCCGATGATTTCCTCCATCACGTAGAAGGGCGTCCCGAGCCACTTCGGGTCTTTCTCTATCCACATGACCCTCGGCACCGGCACATCGGTCTCGTAGAAAGCTCGGTACGCATCGAACTCGGTGTTGACGCTCGTCTCGACGATGCCGGACTCGAACTCGCGACGCAGGATCACCTGCTCCGACACAGGCTTCCCCTGCATGACGTACTTCAGCTCAAGGCTGTAGGTCTGGCGGGAAGCTCCTCCGAAGATCGGGTTGACCAGCCCGATGTCGACGTCTTTCACGTCCGACATCTTCTCGGACACATAGCCCTTGAACTGCTCGACCATCTCCTCTTCTGTCATCTTCTCCTCCTCGCTGAATAACTTTACCCGGCCCCGCGTCCTGACTGCTGGTTTACTTCTGTCGTACGCGCAATACCTTCTTGTCGATCTTTCCGACCGCCGTCAGAGGCATCTCCTCAATGATCTCGATCATCTTGGGAACTTCGTAAGGCGAACAGTTCTCCTTGGCAAACCGGATGATGTCTTCCTGCAGGGCGCTTTCGTTGCCGTCGTAGCCGTAGCCCGGATCGAGCTGAACGAATCCCTTCACGGTCTCGG
>JAQYVQ010000496.1 GCA_030145435.1 Syntrophobacteria bacterium
CCGGACGTGGCGACCAGGATGATCCGCTCCGAGTCCTCCGAGCGCTGGTAGTACTGCATGGTGTACGCCATGAAGCGTGCGGCAAAGTCCTTGAACGAGGCGGTGGGGCCTCGGTCCAGACGGATGATGTACCTGCGGTCGTGGACCCGTTCGACCGGAACCTCGAAGTTGTACGCCTCGGAGGTAATCCTTTCGAGTTCCGGCTCCGGCATCTCGTCACAGAGGAACTTCCACAATACGGCCCGTGCCACATCCCGGTACGGTTGCCCCTTCAGGGCCTCGATCTCTGACGGGTCCATCTTCGGAATGCGGGTGGGCATGTACAGCCCTCCGTCGGGGGGCTGCCCTTGGAACAGGGCCTCGGGAAACTCCACCACCGGGGCCTTGCCCATTGTGCTGTAATAGCGAATTTTGTCCTGCATTTCTTGTTCTGCCTTCTTCTCTCGTTTGAATCGAAGACCGGTCTACAGGAGAAGGGCTGCCTTCCGAAGCCGGTTGGCCGTGGATGTCGGGCCGAAGGTGACCAGAATATCGAACAGCCCCGCTCCGGCCAATTGGCCGGTGATCGCCGCCCGGACCGCATTGATGATCAGGCCTGCCTTCACCTCCCGCTCTTCCGAGAATTCCCGTAAGGCGGCTTCCGTGGACTCCAGGGTGAAGGGTTCGACCGACTCCATGCGATCGGCCAGCTCGGGGAGCCACTCCTTGAGCCTTGCGTCCTTCTGGAGGTTCTTCTTGAGGGCCTTCGGCTCGATCGTGAACTCCTCACTGAAGTAGGGACGGCCCAGCTCCGGGAAATCCTTCAACGTATGGTAGCGGGCCCGTATCAGGTCCACCGTGTGCAGATACCAGTCTCTTCGCTCTGTCTCATATGCAGGGTCCCAAAGGCCGGCCCCCTCGAGTTCCGGTGCCACCAGCTCGCCGAGTTCCTCGATGTTCATCGTTCGGATGTACTCCGCATTGATCGCAATTGCCTTCGGGTCGGTGAAGAACTTCGGATCATCCTTGCGATAGTCGAACACGGAGTTTGCGCGTCCCGCCCTCGCCAGGGTGAACTCGCGGATCGCTTCCTCCCGGGTGACGATCTCGCGGTTGTCCTCGGTGGACCAGCCGAGCAAAAGGAGGAAATTGCACAGGGCCCAGGGCAGAAAGCCCCTCTCCCTGTAGAACCCCACGGTCACCACCTCTCCGTGTTTCCTTTTCGAGATCTTTGCACGCTTCGGGTCCAGGGTGAGGTTCATGTGCGCAAAGACGGGCAGGGGCTCTCCGAGGGCTCGGTAGATCAGGATCTGCCGTGGTGTGTTGCCGAGCCCGTCCTGGCCCCGGATGACATGGGTAATCCCATCCCGGATATCGTCTACCGCGTTCGACAGCAGGTAGAGGGGCAGGCCGTCGGAGCGGACGACGACGAAGTCCTCGATATCTTCGAGACGCTTCTCCACCGTGCCGTAAACCGTGTCTTCAAACATGACCGATTCCGCCCCGTCGCTGTCAAGTGTGTCGCCCAGGGAGGGGTCCGGCACCTTGAAGCGGATCACGTAAGGCAATCCCTGCTCCTCGCGGGATGCGACCTCCTCGGGCGATAGACGGCGGCAGGTCCGGTCATAGCCGTAGGACTTCTTCTCCTTCTCCGCTTCGAGGCGCTTCTGTTGGAGCTCTTCCTGGGTGCAGAAACACTTGTAGGCACGCCCGGACTCGAGGAGTGCGCGCGCCGCCTCTTGATGGTGCGGCCGGTTCTCGGACTGGGAGGCGGGGCCCTCGTCCCAGTCCAGGCCCAACCACCGGAGGCCGTCCAGGATCGCCTGGACCGAGTCGTCCGTGGAGCGCTCCACGTCCGTGTCCTCGATCCTCAGGAGGAAGGTTCCGTTGTTCTGTTTCGCAAACAGCCAGTTGTACAGGGCGGTGCGGGCCCCCCCGATGTGCAGGTAGCCGGTAGGGGAGGGGGCGAACCGTACCCGAATGTTTTGGTCAGTCATCGAATGCACCCCTAATCTTCAAAGATCCGTAATCTCTAAGAGGGATAGTCATTTATGGAAAACTTATAAAAATTATCACTCCGAGTGTGCAAACACAAGAAGCAGGCCGTTGCACACGCGCGAGTCGCTGTGCTATGTAGCCAGAGATCTTCCTTGCAGCAAAAGACAACCACAGCACGTATCGATCAACGCAGATGGGAACCGTCCGTTGGAGTTCATTGCCGATTTTCATATCCACTCCCGCTATTCCCGCGCCACGAGCCGCGACCTTACGCTCGAGGCCCTGCACGCCTCCGCCCTCGAGAAGGGCGTCACGGTCCTTGGAACCGGGGACTTCACCCACCCGGGATGGATCAAGGAGATCCGCGAGAAGCTGGTGCCGGCCGAAGAAGGCCTCTTTCGTCTTCGCGAGGATCTCGCGAGGGAAGCGGAGGAGCAGGTTCCGCCCACGTGCGGCGGCCAGGTTCGGTTCGTGCTCACGGGCGAGATCAGCAACATCTACAAGAAGGACGAGCAGGTCAGAAAAGTGCACAACCTGGTCTTCTCTCCTTCCCTGGAGAAGGCCCTCCAGATAACGGGACGGCTGGAGGCGATCGGGAACATCGCTTCGGACGGGAGACCGATTCTCGGGCTGGACAGCCGGAATCTCCTGGAAATCGTTCTGGAGAGCTCTTCCGATGCCTTCCTCGTGCCGGCCCACATATGGACCCCCTGGTTCTCGGTGTTGGGCTCCAAGTCGGGCTTTGATTCGATCGACGCCTGCTTCGACGACCTCGTGGGCGAGATCTTCTCCGTGGAGACCGGGTTGAGTTCCGACCCGGACATGAACTGGCGGCTTTCCGCCCTGGACCGCTTCACCCTGATGTCGAATTCGGACGCCCATTCGGCGGCCAAGGTCGGCAGGGAGGCGAATCGCTTCGACTGCGATTTGTCCTTCTTTTCAATCAAAGAGGCCCTGCGGAACGGTGTTGGGGAAGGCTTCCTTGGGACGGTCGAGTTTTTCCCGGAGCAGGGCAAGTATCACCTCGACGGCCATCGCAAGTGCGGGTGCAGGATGGAGCCTCGAGAGACGCTCGAGAAGGGCGGGCTCTGTCCGGTCTGCGGCAAGAAGGTGACCGTGGGGGTCATGAGCCGAGTGGAGACTCTGGCGGACCGGCCGGAGGGGGAGAGGCCGCCGGGCGCGTTCCCTTATGAACGGCTCGTTTCGTTGGCAGAGGTGGTGGGCGAGGTGAGAGGCGCAGGCCCGCAGACGAAGGGGGTTCAGAAGGTCTACCGGCAGTTGCTCCAGCGGCTTGGGCCGGAGCTCGCCATCCTGACACAGGTCTCCCTCGAAGAGATCGAGCAGGTGGGGGGCAAGGTGATGGCAGAGGGGATCAGGCGGATGCGGCAGGCGGAGATCAGGGTGGAGGCGGGCTACGACGGCGAGTTCGGGATCGTCAAGCTCTTCCGGCCGGACGAGAGGGCGGAGTTGGAGGGGCAGGGGACCCTTGCGGGGATCCCTTCGTCTGGGGCGGGAGCGGGCAGGCCGGGAAAGGGATCGAAAAAAGGCAGGAAGAAAGAGGCGAGCCTTCTCGAGGTGGTGGACGAGATCTTGTCGGCGCCTCTCTTCTCCA
>JAQYVQ010000522.1 GCA_030145435.1 Syntrophobacteria bacterium
GCGGCGCGGGAGCACTGCTTGATGATGTTCTTGTAGTCCTGGTCCACGCCCATGTGGGTGCGGTGCATGAGCTCTACCACCTCGCGGTCGATGCCGCGCGGTATGATATCGAGCTTCTTCCACAGGTCGTAGCGTGCCTTCGGGGCCCTCTTGGCAAGGTGGATTTCCCCTTCCTGCTGGCCCCACTCGGCGAGCGCCTTCTCTCCGAGTTCGACGGCGATCTCTTTCATGTCCCTGGGTTTCTCGTCATCGCCCTCTCCCACCGTGACCGCGATGTCGAAGTCCTTGGCCACCTGGACGAGCTTCTTCGTGTCCTGGATCTTGTAGTCCTCTGTCTCGCCCCTGGCGGCTGCCAGGAATACTTCCGCTATGCCTCGGCCGTGATCCGAGTGGGCGGCGGCTCCGGCGGCGATCATGCGGGCGAAGTTCCTTGCAGCGATCGTGTTCGGCGTGGCGCCGCAAAGGCCCATGCGGGTGTCTTCCCCTTCGATGCCCTTCTTGGGCAGCGGAAGCCTGCAAGGTCCCTGTGCGCAGACCTTGCAGCAGGTCCCCTGCTCACCGATGTTGCAAGCCTTCATCTTGTCGGCGCGGTCGAAAATCGTGGAGATTCCTTCCGCCTCGGCCTTCTCGATCATCTGTAAACTGGCCGGGTCTACGCTCTTCGGTGCCTTTTTCTCTTCTGCCATGTTCCGTTCTCCTCCTTGTTTTGGATCTCCGCTGGGATCTCCGGTTTGTGGCTGTTCAGGAAAGATTAACTCAGGTTTCTTCCGTCAGGGTTTCTCGCGTTTCCGCAGGCCTCACAAAGCCCCACCCAGAGGATCTGGCTCTGCACGATCCAGTACCTGCCGGACGCCTTCATGTCCGAATCCATCTGCTTCAGGTTGGGGTCTTCCATGAGTTGATCTTCGATACGCTTGCATTTTGAACACATGAAGTGGCCGTGAAGATCGGTGATCGGGTCATATCGGGCAGCATCCACGACCGGCCGGATTACGCTGACCATTTCCTTTTCTGTGAGGGCCTGCAGCGTGTGGTATACTGTGTTGAAGGAAATGGTCGCGTGAACCTGTTTCACTGCCGAATAGAGATCTTCCGCTGTCGGATGATCCGTCCTGGACATGAGTTCCTGGAAAATCAGGATCCGCTGAGGCGTTGCTTTTAGCCCGGTCGCCCGAAGCCGGTCGACAATCTCCGATTTCAGGACCACATCTTCTTCAGGGGTGGGCATATTTCTTGCTGTTCCTCCGGCTGGATCCATCCTCGTAAGATAGCCGGATCCTACGGAATTGTCAATACTAGATGATAATCGGTCCAAACTAGGCGGCTGGCCCGTCTGCTTGTGTTGGCTCGATCTTTGTGTCATAATTTTTGGGTGCATCAGCCGAATAACTATCTGTAATATAATAAGTTTTTTGATGTCGAGGTTCTGCGATGCCCCCCCGTTCGAGGCGTGTCATTGGGCAGCCGTTGCTTGATCCGGCCCGGTTTTCACGGTTGGGAAGACTCTTAACGGTCTGCTCTTGTTTCCTGCTGATTTGTCTGGCCTGCTCCTGTAGCAGAAGGGGCACAGAAGATACGACCGAGGCCAGGGAAGGGGACAGCGGCGGCCGTGCAGAAGAAAACGTCGTTCCCGTCAAGGTGATCCGTCCCTCCCAGGGTGATATCGTCCAGTCGATCCAGGCGACGACGTCTATCGAGGCGAAGAGGGAGGCGCATGTCTACTCGAAGATGATCGGCTTCTGCCATCGCATCTTTGTCGAAGAGGGGGATCCCGTCCAGAAGGGGGATCGGCTTGCCAAGCTCGATGACGAGGAGATTCGGCTCACCTTCGCGCAGGCGGCCGCACGGCTCGACAAGGCGAAGAACGATCATGAACGGGCCGTCGAACTCCATGTGGGCGGGCTGATCAGCGACCAGGCGTACCAGAATCTCTCCGTTCAGTTTCGACTTGCGAAGTCAGACTACGACCTTTCCAAGAAGAGACTCGACGACACAGCGATAGTGGCGCCGCTTTCCGGTGTGGTGACGGAGCGCAACGTCAAGTTGAGTGATCTGGTGAGTACGACCCAGCCTCTGTTCAAGGTCGTGGACCTGTACATCCTCGAAGCCGAGGTCCACGTTCCGGAACAGGATTACGCAAAGGTGCGGGCGGGTCAGGAGGCGATCCTGAAGATAGACGCGTTCCCGGAAAAGTCGTTCCTCGGAAAGGTCGAGCGGAAGAGCCCGGTCATTGATTCCCGGAGCGGTACCGCCGAGGCGACCATCTCTGTGGAGAACACTGAAGGGGTCCTTCGCCCGGGCATGTTCGTACGCGTCCAGATCGTCATTGCGGTCCATCCCGATGCCCTGATCCTTCCCAGGGAGGCGATCCTGATGCAGGGAGAGAGGAAGACGGTGTACACGGTGCGGGAAGGGATTGCCCGCGAGGTCACCGTCGAGACCGGGTTTCAGGAGGGTGACCGCGTGGAGATCCTGGATGGGCTCGCCCGGGAGGATCGCGTGGTCGTGAGGGGTCATCTAGGCCTGCAGAGTGGAACAAAGGTGCGCGTCATTGAAGAACTCGACGGCTGACCTCCGCATATCGATCCGTCGTCCCGTTACCGTGGTCATGATTTTCATGGGTGCCGTGGTGTTCGGGATGAAGTCCTACCAGGAACTCGCCCTCAATCTCATGCCGGACCTGTCCTACCCGACGCTGACCGTGCGCTCGGAATACCCGGAGGCGGCTCCCGAGGAGGTGGAGAGCTTCGTTTCCCGTCCCCTCGAGGAAGCCCTGAGCACGGTGAGCAATCTTGTGGAAATCCGCTCCGTATCGAGTGCCGGCCTCTCCGAGATCCTTCTCGAATTCTGGTGGGGGACGGACATGGATCTGGTCTCCCTGGATGTTCGGGAGAAGATGGATCGAGTCTTTCTCCCGGAAGAGGTCAACCGTCCGACCATCCTCCGGTACAATCCCGCCCTGGACCCGATTCTGAGGCTCGGGATCTATGGGGACCAGGATCTGGTCGTCCTGCGCCGGCTGGCGGAGAAGGAGCTCAAACCCGATGTGGAGGGGCTCCCCGGAGTCGCCTCCGTCAAGGTCAAGGGAGGCTTCGAGGAGGAGGTGCTCGTCGAGGTCGATGAGGCCCGGCTCGCCCTCCTGGACATCAACGTGGAGCAGATTGCCCAGCGGCTTTGGCAGGAAAACATCAACCTTGCAGGAGGCAGCCTGAAAGAGGGAAAGGTGGAGTACCTGGTACGTACCCTGAACGAGTTTGTCGATCTGAAGGATATCGGGGAAGTGGTTGTCGGGCGGAAGGGGGGAGAAGGGGATACCAGGGGATCGGGTGCGTACGGATTGAAGGGTGAGGCGGAGTGGACGGGCCAGGGAGGGTTGCTCGGCGCGGGAGACGCAGAGGTGAGGCTCAAGGATGTCGCCACCGTTCGATGGGGACAGAAAGATCAGGACGTGATCACGCGGATCAACGGGCTGGAGAGTGTGGAGGTGGAGGTCTACAAGGAGGCGGACAGCAACACGGTCAAGGTGGCCGACAAGGTGAAAGAGGTGCTCGGCCTCGCCGAGGGAATCCCTTTCCGAACCAAGGGGAGAGGGTCCGCCGGGTTCATTGAACGCTTCATGGGGGACTATCCCGGCGTTCAATTGAAGCTGATTTCCGACCCGTCCCGGTTCATCAAACGAGCGATGGAGGAGGTGCGGAGCACGGCCTTCTACGGGGGGATCCTGGCATTGCTCGTGCTGTTCTTTTTCCTCCGTGACTTGAAAAGCACGGCGATCATCGGTGTCTCGATTCCGGTCTCGATCCTGGTGACCTTCATCCCCATGTTCCTCTTCGGTGTGAGCTTGAACCTGATGTCGCTCGGGGGGTTGGCCCTGGGCATCGGCATGCTCGTGGACAACTCGATCGTCGTCCTGGAGAGCATCTTTCGCTGCAGGGAGGAGGGCGACGGCGTTCTCGATGCAGCGAACCGGGGCACGGGTGAGGTCGCAGCCGCCATCACGGCATCTACGTTCACGACCGTCGCTGTCTTCTTCCCGATCGTCTTCGTGAAGGGAATCGCCGGTCAGCTGTTCAACGATCTTGCTCTGACGGTTACCTTCTCGTTGCTCGCCTCGTTGCTCGTGGCCCTGTACCTGATCCCCATGCTTGCCTCCCGCCGGGCCCGTTCCGAGGAAGCTCACGTGCCGTCCCACCGGAAGGTCGAGGGGGTTCCCGTCGGGTCCGTTCCGGGAAAGCCGGCGTTTGTTCCCCGGAAGGTCGAAGGGTTGGGTGAACTGTTTGGAACCACCGTGAGGAACGCCGTCCGATGGCTGGGTGAGAACGGCCGACCGGATCGGTGGTTGCGGGAGGCCGGCATCTACCTTGCCGGAAGGGTCCCTTCCGCGGATCCATCTTCGCCGCCCTCCGGGGCGGAACCCGGCCGAGCCTCGGCAGGGGGCGGCATGAACGGGTGGCTCCTGAGGTGCTACGGTGTTCTCCATCCCTTGTTCGAAGCCCTGCGGTTTCTTCTGGGATGCCTCTTCGGCCTGCTTCAGGGGGTGCTCGTGTTTGTCGTCGTACTGGGGGGGCGCTCGCTCGCTCCACTCCTCACCCTCTGTGCGAGGGCTTCCAGGGCACTGTTTGCGCCGTTCCTGTTCGTTTTCGAGAGGATTCTCCAGACCGTGAGTCGCGTCTATCCCCATGTCCTCGGCCGTGTACTCAGGTGGCGTGCAGGGGTGATTCTGGTCTGCGTGGCCCTCTTTCTGTACTCCCTGTATCTCGTTCCCCGGCTCGGGACAGAGCTGATTCCGAGGATTCATCAGGGGCAGTTCACGATTCGCATCGAGCAGCCGGCGGGCACACCCTTGGAGGAGACCAGCCGGGATGCGGCGCCGATCGAGGCGATGGTCCTGGAGGAGGATCTTGTTGAGACCGTGTTCAGCGAGATCGGGTCCGAGCCTTCGGGAGAGGGGGGCGTCGAAGAACAGCGTGGCGAGAACACGGCGGAGCTGACGGTGGCGATGGAAGACCTCGGGCGTGCCGTCCATGAGGAGGATTTGCTTATCGATCGCCTGCGTCGGGGGCTCAGCGATTTCGTCGGGATTCAGGTCAAGTTCCTGCTGCCCACATTGTTCAGCTTCAAGACCCCGGTGGAAGTGGAGATCGAAGGAAATGATCTCGAAGGGCTTCGTCAGGTTTCCAGTCAGGTCGAAGAGGCGATGCGCGAGATTCCAGGCCTGGCGGACATCCGGAGGAGTGCAACGGTCGGGAATCCGGAGGTGCGGATCGAATTCGACCGTGACCGGCTTGCGCGCTTCGGGTTGGATGTGAGCACGGCGGCGAACGTCGTGCAGGCGAAGCTCCTGGGAGAGATCCCCACGCAGTTGTCCAAGGGAGAAACCCGGTACGACATCCGGGTGAGGGCGGACAGGAAATACCTGCGGGGCCTGGAAGACCTGTGGAGGTTGGAGATCGAGCTCGGAACCGGAAACTTCGTGCCCCTCGCCTCCCTGGCCGACATGCGCATCGTGCCCGGCCCGAGTGAGATCCGGCGCGTGGGGCAGCGTCGTGTCGCGGTGGTCTCGGCAAACCTGGAGGGAAGGGACCTGGGGACTGTATCCCGGGAGATCCAGGAGCGGCTGAATGCGCTCCCGCTGCCCCCCGGGTACAGCACCAGCCTGGGCGGGCAGAACCGGGAGATGCAGACCTCTTTCAAGAGCCTCCGCTTTGCCATGCTCCTGGCTGTCTTCCTCGTCTATATCGTCATGGCATCGCAGTTCGAATCCCTGCTCCACCCTTTCGTCATCCTCTTTTCGATTCCTCTTGGGCTGATAGGCGTCGTCTACGGTCTGTACCTCCTTGAGATGCCGCTGAGCATCGTGGTCTTCATCGGTGTGATCATGCTGGCAGGCATCATGGTTAATGACTCCATCGTGCTCGTGGACTACATAAACGTGTTGCGACGGAGGGGAGTCCCTCCTGAGTCAGCCATTGTCCAGGCGGGTCAGGTGCGGCTTAGGCCCATCCTGATGACGACGATGACGACCGTACTCGGCCTGACGCCCATGGCATTGGGGTTCGGCGAAGGCGCCGAGATTCGGATCCCCATGGCCGTGACCGTAATCGCGGGGCTCCTCTGTTCCACCTTCCTCACCCTGCTGGTCATCCCGGCGGTGTACGCCCTGATGGATCGTAGACGATGACCTTGCCCGATTTGGCCTTGCGAAGGCCGGTGACCATGCTGATGGTGTATGCCACCCTGTTTGCCCTGGGCGGGGTCGCCGTGCATGAGATCCCGCTCGAGTTCCTTCCGACCATGGCCGGCCCCCACTTCTGGATCCAGATTCCGTATCGAAACGCGACGCCTGCCGAGGTCGAGAAGACGATCAGCATTCCGGCAGAGGAGTTGCTCCGGACGGTCCCCAACTTGTCGAGAGTGAATTCGATCTCCCAGGGCAGTGCCAGCAGCCTTTATCTCGAGTTCGATTGGGGCACGGACATGGATTATGCCTATCTCGAGGTCAAGGACCGTCTGGATCGCCTGCAGGAACAGCTGCCGAGGGAAAGCCAGGAGTACTACATCTGGAGGTTCAGCTCAGCCGACATGGAGGTTCTGTTCCTGAGCTTCACCTGGGACGGGCCGGTCGAGGAGCTTTACGAGATCGTAAGCGAACGAGTGAAACCAAGGCTGCAGCGGGTCGAGGGGGTGGGGAGCGTGGCGGTCTGGGGACA
>JAQYVQ010000570.1 GCA_030145435.1 Syntrophobacteria bacterium
CTTGGCCTTCCGAAGCGCCGGTGCAACCCTGCCCAACCGCCGAGCCGTCCTTTCCGAGGGATGAAACAACGGTTTTCCGAGCAATGATCAAGGCTTACCGGTTGTAAGCTGTGTGCGGCACGCTTTTTGCTCCGCCCCTCCGTGGATCGTAAGCAATCGGGAGGAAGAGGAAGGGGAAGTGACGGATCGAAAGGAGGTGATTCATTATGCCACGAGGGGATGGAACAGGCCCTTGGGGACAGGGGTCGATGACAGGCAGGGGCGCCGGTTTCTGCAGCGGCTTCCAAACGCCCGGCTATGCCAACCCGATCCAGGGAAGATGTTTCGGTTGGGGGGGTAGAGGTGGTGGTGGCGGCAGAGGCAGGAGAAACATGTACTGGGCCACCGGCAGGCCGGGCTGGGCGCGCTTCGGATCCTTTCCCGGTCCCGGCGGCGTGGGTCCCGCGTACGGAACCGACATGAGCAAGGCAGAAGAGGTGGAAGCATTGAGACAGCAGGCTGAGTACTTCAAGGCAAGCCTGGAGGACATCGAGAAGAGGCTCCAGGCCATGGAGTCGGGCGGTGAATGATCGCTTGAGCGCGCAGCCTGACGGTTGTTAGTCACTTCCCTTTTCTTCTTCTTCCACTTATTGCAGAGGGGGGGGGGCGCACCCCCCCCTGATGCAGCCGCCCCGCAACAGGCGAACCGCGAGAGAAAACGCCCGTCCGGCCTACCCGTTCCACAGCCCGGGAGAGCTTCGTTTTGGGTGAGGACTCTGGTATATTCTGCTACCCGTTACATCACCCAAAATCAGAGGGAACAGGTATGGAACAGAAGCGAGCAGGAAGGAAAGGGGTACTGGCGGCACTGGTCCCCCTTATTGTCTTGACCGTAGGGGCGAGACTGTACGCCGAACCCCTCGCGCTGGACGATGCCGTGATGAGGGCCCTTGCGAAATCCCCGGTGGTCGCTGCCGCTGAAAATGGGTTGAAGGGAGCAGAGGCTCGCGAGGAAAAGAGCCTGTCGGCACTCATGCCTCACGTCGACTTCGAGGAATCCTACTTGAGAAGCGACCAGCCCGTGGCCGTGTTCGGGAGCAAGCTCAATCAGCGCCAGTTCACGCTGGAGGACTTTGCCATCGATCGCCTGAACAATCCCGACTCGACCGACAACTGGCGGACGAAGTTCACGGTTACCCAGCCCATTTTCAGGGGCGGGCAGCTCCATCGAAATCGCACGATCAGACAACTCGATCGGAAGGCCTCGGAATGGCATGTGGAGGGCACGAAGGCCCAGGTCGGATTCCGAACGATCGAAGCGTACTGGGGCCTATCGCTGGCCCGGGAGAGCGAGAAGGTTGCCGAAATGGCGTTGAAGACGTCCGAAGAGAGCCTTCGCCAGATTGAACTGCTCTATGAGGAGGGATCGGTCGTACGCTCGGATCTCCTCTCCGCCAAGGTTCAGAAGGCGGGTTTTCACAACCAGCTCGTGAAGGCCCGCGGGAAGAAACGTGTGGCGGAAAGAGCGTTGAGGATCCTGGTCGGAGAGAGCGAAGACAGGGTCTGGGAGGTGGCTACCTTGTGCCCGCCGGGGCCGGAACAGATCCCCGATCTGAACACAGAGAACTTGCTGAACGTAGCGAAGGAGACCCGTCCGGAGTTTGTCGGGCTCAAGGTGCGCTGGCACTCGACAGGGGCGGCTGTGAAGGCGGCGCAGGGGAATTTCCTGCCCACCTTCGGGCTGGAGGCGAGCTACGAGTGGAATTCTGAGAATTTCGCGTCGGACCAGGAGGGCTCGTACCTGCTCGGGCTGGGAATCCAGTGGAACCTCTTCAAGGGCCTCGCGGACAAGGCGGATCTCAAGGAGGCCAAGAGCGGCCAGGAGATGCTCCGGCAGGAATTGCGGGGACTGGAAGACATGCTCATCCTCGAGATCGAGGAGGCCGTGGTGGCCGTCACGACCGGCAGGGAGAGCCTGCTCGTGACCCGGGAGAGGGTCAGCCTGGCGGAGGAAAGCCTCCGGATCATCCGAAAACGATACGGGGAAGGGCTCACGAACGTGGTGGAGCTCGAGCAGGCGGAACTCGTCGTTTCGAACTCCAGGCTCGAATGGCTGAGGGCCGTCTATGACCTGCGGATCGCCCTGGCCAGGCTCAAGCTCGTGACCGGAGAGCTGGTTGAGAGTCTTCCGGCCCTCTCGTGCGGGCCCCGCGAGTCTGCTCCCCAACCCTGACACAAAGGTCGGAAACCTTTTCCCGATTCTGATCTCTCAATAGTCTGAACTGATGTGCGGATGGCCCGGTAAAACAACTCGAAGCAGA
>JAQYVQ010000583.1 GCA_030145435.1 Syntrophobacteria bacterium
CAGCAGAGGGCGTGACCTCCTGGTTGAGCCCGGTCCGGCGTCGGGCCCCATGAACTTTCTTGCATATCCCGTGCTTGAAATTGGCGGACAACCTGTGAAAGCCGATGTGACGTTCTCCTTCACCAGAAATCCTTCCACTGGTTAAACGGTTCCCGTGAATAACGAAATTCTGACACGGCCCTTGATTACGATGTGACGACAGGCCTTCGTTTACACTGGCTGCTCGCCATACCCTTCGTGAGAGCACCCTCCAAATCAGACGCCGGCCCGGATCAGAGATCGATCTGAAACGCCGGGGTCGAAAGCCGTCCGTCCGTGGCGCTTGGGACGGACTGCCGGATCGCCTCCGACAAGCTGACCGGGTTCGCTCTCGCGCTGGACGGCAAGGTCCTTCACCTCGCCATGTTCGGCAAGAACGGCAGGGGAAGAGGGGGGCCGGGGAATGGTTCCAGGATGCAGCGGGCCTCAGCGAGGAGGCGGCGCAATAGGTATTAATTCCCGGTGGAACGACGATTGCGCCTATAGATGATCCTGTGGGTCTGCTTCGACTTCAGGGACCTTTGACATGGCCCGTTCGAATTTCTCTCGCTTTCCGCGTTTTGCCCTTTTGGCCAGATACTCCTCGGTTTCCAAGGCAGAGATCTTCTCGGCAAGAGCGGAGGCAGCGAATTGATTGATGGAGATTTTGTCCCTTTTCGCAAGCTTCCGAATTCTCTCATGGAGAGAGTCGGGAAGCCGCAGACTTATGGTACTCATTTCAGCTCTCCTATTCTCTCGAGGAACTCCTTGGGTGAAAGGACCTCGATTCCGAACTGAAAGAATCATATCATCCTTCGGGTGTCGCAGAAAAGCTGTTCGCTGTGACCGGATCTGTCAAACCCGCATGGTAGCATCCAGACAAAGAGAAGAATCGGCTTTGATACTCCAGAGCAATGTTGTATGAAGCGGATGGGGAGGGTAAGGGCAATAGGGTCGGACCATGCTATGTGTCTGACATTCCACATTAAAGAACCTGAAACAGCCCGATTTCTGGTCCTAGAATCTAGATTTTGACTAGAGAATTTGGCCTCTAAAGGGGATTGGCACCCCTTTTGCTCCCATACAGTTCCATCATCGACTTTCGTGGTTCCAAGCGTGTCCGCCGAGTTGAATACTATGCCTCGCGCCTCCAGACATTTTCTTCCTGGTTATCTCTGGCACATTACTCACCGTTGCCACGAGAAATCGTTCCTGCTCAAATACGACACTGATCCCCGGCGATGGCTCTATTGGCTTTTTGAAGCAAAGAAGCGTTACGGGCTTTGTATCCTTAATTACATGATCACCTCCAACCATGTGCATCTACTTGCCAAAGACTGCCTGCACGCTGCCTGCAGGATCTCCAGCCCCTCAATATGGGGCAACAAGCAATTAGAGAAAGTAGTTGACAGATGGGCGAAGTGCATTCAATAATAGATTCGTATGACTCACATTCTGACTCAAGTTGGAGGGAACCATGAAGCAGCTGACGATTCGGGGGATTCCCGATGAGGTTGAAAAGGTAATCGAGAGGGAAGCCAGGCGTAGGCGAAAGAGCAAGAACAAGATAGTCGTCTCCCTGCTAGAACAGGCGACCGGCGTCAAGCCTGGGAAGTCGAATAGGGTAGACCTGTATCATGATTTAGATCACCTCTCAGGATCGTGGTCGGCAAAAGAGGCGGAGAGGTTCGAAAAGCACTTGATGAAGCAGCGAAAAATCGATGAGGATTTGTGGAAATGAGCGGGATTCTCTTGGATACTTCAGCGTACTCGGCTTTCATGAGAGGGCATCCGGAATTGAAGCTCGCTGTTCAACGATCAGAGGAGATCAGAGTGACGCCGATCGTGCTTGGTGAACTCATCTCCGGGTTCAAGATGGGAAAAGATGAAGGGCGGAACAGGAAACTGCTGGAGGAGTTTCTCTCTTCGCCACGAGTGAACAGCGTTGAGATAGACGAAGAGACATCTGAAAGATACGCCATCATTCTAAACGCCCTTCGTGGAAAAGGTACTCCGATCCCCACGAATGATATTTGGATAGCCTCCTCAGCGATGCAGTATGGGTTGAAGGTCGTAACGACCGACACACACTATTTACAGATCTCGCAGGTCTTGGTGGAGTGTTTTGATCAACACTAAGGGTTCGCGCAGAAATAACTTCACAGGGGAAGGGCCAATCATCTCATCATGGGGATGGGTTTTCGCGCCCAGATTTGGGTCAGATTCGGCCGCGACGATCGAGCAAGACCGCAGGCATAGCACCGCTATGTCGAG
>JAQYVQ010000587.1 GCA_030145435.1 Syntrophobacteria bacterium
AGCGGGCAAGTGGGAATTTCCAGGAGGAAAGCTGGAAGCCGGTGAGACACCGGAGGTGTGCCTGAAAAGGGAACTGCGAGAAGAACTCGGCATCGAAACAGAGGTGGGGGCGTTCTTCTGCTCGAGCAGGTTCGTCTACCCCCACATGGCTGTAGAACTGCTCGTCTACAGAACGTCCTATGTTTCGGGAGAGATTGCACTGCATGAACACGACCGGGTCGAATGGGTTGCCCCGGAAGCGCTCAGCGAGGTTGATTTTTCCGAGGCCGACAAACCCGTCGTTCGCAAGCTGAAGCAAGAGGCCAGGTCCGGACCTTGAGGTCGAACCCCATCCAAGGAGTGAAACATGCTGCATAACGATCGAATCGGAAGCATCCTGTTGATCGTGCTGGCGCTCTTCGCCACGCCCTCGATTGCCCCTGCTCAGGAAATCCTGGAGGACGTCATCCTGATCACCCGCGACAAGGAGGTCGTCGCCTTCTCCTCCGCCGGAAACAAATGGGTGCTCATAGCGCTGAGGGCCCAGGAGCGGATTGTGGATTCCCGCACGGCCAGTCGGGTCGCCCTTGTGGTGACCAACCAGAGGGCATTGGGCTTCAGCTCGATCACGAACCAGTGGAGCGAAACCAAGATAGACGTGGGCGAACAAATCCTGGAGATGGAGGCCAAGGGGTTCGTGGCGTCCGTGGACACGAACTTCCGTGCCCTCGGGTTCGGAGGAAGGCAGGGTGCGTGGCAGGAGTACCGCTACCGTTTTCGCTGACCTGTCCCTCGCGAAATCCCGATTCGATGCTTTGCCTTCGCCTTCTTCCTCGGCTTCGGCAAGACCCCGACACGGGGGTCCTCTTCCTTGATGAGGTCCACCAACATCGTTGCGATCTCCTCGAAATCCTCGGCCTCTTCGGGAAGGTAGAGCCATTTCCCCAGAACGGTGTGCACCCTCAATCCTGGGAGCTCTTCCTGCAGGGATGGATGATGTTTCTTCTCGGTTGGGACGAGAAGACCCTTCCAGGGCTCTTCGCGGGCGGCCAGGACAAGAACCAAACGGCCGTGAAGATAGCAGCCTCGGGCTCCAAACATCGCCTTCTCGATGTAAGACGGCTCCTGTTCCAGGGGCTCCACTATCCATCGAAGCGGATGTGGCTTGAAGACCCGGATTCCAGGATCAGCCATTTCTCCGCCTCCCACCGGTCCCCCTTGGCTATTAGGTTTTAGGTATTAGCCCGCCCCCATCCCCCTCGACGTGCATCCCGACGGCGGGGAAATGGCCAGGAGCTAATGCCGCACGACCAAGCGCCTCTCTTCGTTTCGAGGACGTGGACGAGGATGAGCGATACTGCCTCAACTATCATACCCAACCAGCGAAGTGACTTGGAAATATCGCTATGTTTCCCTTACGGAGCTCGAGTTGTTCGGTGCTGTCCGGGGTTCCGTCGGAGATTTGCGCCGGGCGACTTCGGGGGAGGGAGAGACGGAGCCCAAGCAAATCGGAGACGGAGCCCCGGATAGCACCGAACGTCGAGCCTCTTGTGAAACATAGCGATATTTCCAAGTCACGCCACTATATACCGATCCCCCCATCCACGTGATGAACGGAGCCGGTGATGTTGTGTCCCTTTGACGCCAGAAACGTGACCATCTCGGCTACGTCTTCAGGGGCGCACGCCTCGCCCACGGGAATGCTGGCCTTGATGAGCTCGATATTGTCCGGGGACAGATTGCCGGTCATCTCGGTGAGCACGAATCCGGGGATCACCGCGGTCACCATGATTCCGTCGCGGGCCATTTCCCGGGCCAGGGATTTCGTGAAGCCGAGGATGCCCGCCTTTGCCGCCCCGTAGGCCGAATCACCCGGGTAGCCCCGTTCCCCCACGCTCGAGGAAATATTGACGATGCGACCCCACTTTCGCTCTTTCATGGAAGGCACGACGCACCGGGTGCAGTGAAAAGCTCCGTAAAGACAAGACTTGATCACGAGGTCCCAGTCCTCGAGGGGAAGCTTCTCCACCTTTCTTCCCCTGTGGATCGTCGCGTTGTTCACGAGGATGTCGATCGGCCCCACGGCCCGGGTCGCCTCCTTGACCATGGCATCGACCTCCTCGAAGCTCGACACATCCGCACGGCAGGCCAGGGCCTTCCTGCCCTTGGCCTCTATCTGTGAGACGACCTCGGAGGCTTCCTTTTCTCTGGACCGGAAGTTCACGATCACGTTCGCCCCCTCCTCGGCGAGCCGTATCGCGATCGCCCGGCCAATGCCTCTCGAAGATCCGGTCACCAAGGCTGTTCTTCCCTCAAGTCCCATCGTCTGCCTCCTCCTGCTGGCCATCGCCGCCAAATGCGATCCCCTTAAGAATAACGTCCCAGGACTATCGTACAGGAAGGGTCTCCCCCACTCGAGGTACGGAAACAGCATACCCCTTCCCCTTCAGGTATTCGGCAAAGGCCAGGGTCTGGTCTTCCTCACCATGGACCAGAGCAATCCTCTTCACCGAAAGATTCGACTCCTTTAGAAAGCGGAGCATTTCCTGTTGGTCCCCATGTGCACTCAGGCCCCCCACGCTGACCACCCGGGCCTTCAGCGGGTA
>JAQYVQ010000609.1 GCA_030145435.1 Syntrophobacteria bacterium
CGTTCGTGATTAGCTCTGACTTCTGATCCTCGTACGATTCCATTATCCGTTTCTGCTTCTCCGGATCCTCGAACGATGACTTCAGCATCTCCGGTGTGACCTCCACGTGGAACCGTAGGCCGCGGGCTTCTTTTTCCTACATTTCTGTATCAAATCTTCTAAGGGTTGTGGGAGTCGATCGGCCTTTCGCTGCATATCTGGTTGATTGTTATCAACTTTTTCTCGAGACCCCGCCTTTGGCATGGGCGTTGCTCTATTGAAACCGTAAGTAAGGGGTTGAATCCGAAGGAGGCACCGGATACCGCGCCGGGTGCTTGTTGCGTTCTTCGGTCGAGATAAGATCACTAACGGCTTGAGGCGATTCTCATGAATTCTCCCGTTGAGGATCTACAGGAAGAAAGGGAAGCACTGGTTACAAGATTCGTGAAGGGGCGTGCGCCCGACTTCGTGGATCAGCACGCGGAGATCCTGGATGACTATTTCCAGGAAAGCTTCGCCAGGAGTTCGGTGGGTCCCCGAATGCACATGGAGAAGAACCCGTGCGTACTGATCGCCCTCGGAGGCTACGGGAGGAAAGAACAGTGCCTCCATTCCGACGTGGACGTTCTGCTTCTCTTCAAGAAGCGGGTGCCGGAGGAGGCGAAAGAACTCGTCCAGGAGATCTTCTACCCCCTGTGGGACATCGGGCTGGAGGTGGGCCACGGGACCCGTTCGCTGCGCGAATGCACCCGGCTCGCCGCCGAAGATTTCGAAGTGCTTACATCCATGCTCGATGCCCGCTTCCTCTGTGGGATTTCCTCACTCTATTCGGATCTCATGGAAGGGATCCAGGACAAGGTGCTCAAGAGGCGTGGTCGCTCGCTGCTGAAATGGCTCGTCGAGACGAGCCAGACGCGTCACGCCCAGTTTGGAGACTCCGCCTACCTTCTGGAACCGAACGTAAAGGAGGGCCTCGGAGGTTTGAGGGATTACCATGCGATTCGCTGGGTCGCATGGTGCAAATACCGTGTGAAGCAGGTCAGTGAACTCGTAGACAACGGCCATCTTGCACGCGACGAGTTCGAGGGCCTTTCCGAGGCCGTTTCTTTCATCTGGAAGGTGAGAAACTGGCTGCACAAGATCACAGGAAGGAAGTGCGACCAACTCTACTTCGAGCATCAGGTGAAGCTGGCCGGGGATCTGGGGTTCGAGGACGTGAACGGACAACAGGCCGTGGAGAGGTGTCTGGGGGAGATGCACGGCCACATGGAGTTCGTCAAGCACCTCCATCGGAGTTTCCTGAACAGAGTGATGCCCAGGGGACAGAAGCCCTACCGAAGGAAGATCGTGTCCCGCTTGCGCATTCCGGGCCTGCGGATCCTCAAGGAGGCCCTGCATTTCGAATCCCCCGAGGCCGTCCGGAAGAACCCTCTCCTGTTGATCAAGATCTTCGAGCAGAGCGCCCTGCTGGGCGTGCCCCTTTCGATCGATGCCGTACGCCTCGTGCGGAAACGCCTGGCCATGATCGACGAGGGCTACCGAAGCTCGGACGCCGTGGTCCAGTCGCTGCGGCGCATTCTCGTGTCGCCGCCCCAGACCTTCAACGTCCTGAACGAGATGCTCAATACGGGTATCCTGGTTGCCCTCCTCCCGGAGATGAAGGCGATCGTCAACCGGATTCAATACGACGAATACCACGTGCATCCGGTGGACAAGCATTCCCTGCTGGCCGTGCGGATCCTCAAGGAACTCACCGACCCGCAATCCGAACAAGGCGGCACGCTCTACCCGCAACTCCGTGAGGAGGTCGCCAACCCGGAACTTGTCCTCTGGGCGGCCCTGTTCCACGACGTGGGCAAAGGCGTGCCGGAAAAGAACCACTCCGAGCAGGGCGCCGAGATCGTTCGCAGGGTCTTTACAAGGATGGGCTTCCCTTCGGACGACATCGACACGATCTCCTTCCTGGTGAGGGAACATCTGTCCATGGTCAAGACAGCCACCCAGCGGGACATCCAGGATGAGAAGCTCGTGGTGCAGTTCGCCAGAAAGTTCCGGCACATCGATGATCTCAAGATGCTCTACCTCCTGAGCGTGGTCGACTGCATGGCCACGGGGCCAAAGGCATGGAATTCTTGGACGGACGTACTTCTGCGGGAGCTCTTTTTCAAGGTTCATCACATCCTGCGCAAGGGCGAATTGGCCACGAGAACATCAGGGGAGATCGTCGACAAGAAGAGGGAGGAAGTGTTCCGGCAGGCTCACTCCATGCCCCGGCAGAAACTGGAGGCCCTCTTCGAGAACATGTCTCCCCGGTACCTGCTGTATACCCCATCCAAAGACATGGTCCGTCACGTGGAGCTGTACCAGATGCTCGGCGATGCCCCCTTCGTAATCGATCCCGGCACGGGCCCGGCAGACTATTTCAGGACCGTCACCGTGTGCGCCAAGGACCGGCCCGGGCTGTTCTCGAGCATTGCGGGCGTGCTCACGCTGAACAACCTGGACATTCTGAACGCCAACATCTATACATGGCGCAACCAGATTGGTCTGGACATCTTCACCGTTCGGGCTCCACGGGACAGCCTTCGCGAAGACGAGATTTGGAGCAAGCTGAGGAACGATCTGTATGCCGCACTCTCCGGCGCGTTGGACCTTGACGCTGCCCTGGACGAGAAGCTTCTCTCCTACAGGTCGGCCCGTAAGGCCGGTCCGAAAAAGCCGGACAGGGTTGTTGTGGACAACGAGAACTCCGATTTCTTCACGATCGTCGAGGTCCATACCCACGATCTTCCGGGGCTGCTCTACAAGATCACCAGCGCCCTGTTTCGACGAAACCTGGATGTTCTGATCGCCAAGATCGCGACGGATGTCGACCAGGTTGTGGACATCTTCTATGTCCGCGACACGGATGGGCAGAAGGTGGCCGACGAAGAGGCCGTAGCCGGCATTAAGGATGCGATTGGGCAGGTTCTGCAAAACGGCCGCGAGCCGTAGCAGAAAACCACACTTTTGTTGGCAAGAAGCCAGTGTGGCAACATTTTTGTTGTTTTGTGATGAGCAAGCAGAAATGAACTGCTCTTGTAAGAAACTGATTTTATTTCATTAATTCGATTACACCCCTTGGCACAGTTATTGCCAATCCATAGGACGAGCAGAGACATTGTAGAAACATCTACCTGAACAGATGAAGGAGAAAAGTAAGATGAACGAGTTAAAAACCCCGGCAGATGTCGTGAAGTTCATCAAGGATGAGAAAGTCGAGATCGTGGATCTCCGGTTCATGGATTTCCCCGGTCTCTGGCAGCATTTCTCCGTGCCGTCGAGAGAGATCGAAGAAGGGACCTTCGAAGAGGGCCTCGGGTTCGACGGGTCCAGCATCCGTGGATGGCAGGCGATCAACGAGTCCGACATGCTCGTCAAGCCTGTTCCGGGGACCGCCTTCCTGGATCCCTTCCTGGCCGCAAAGACCCTCACCATACTCTGCAACATCTGTGACCCGGTCACGGGCGAGGACTATACCCGGGATCCGCGAAACATCGCCCGCAAGGCAGAGAACTATGTAAAGAGTCTGGGCATCGCGGACACCGCCTATTTCGGGCCTGAAGCCGAGTTCTTCATCTTCGATGACATCCGCTTCGACCAGAACGAGCACGAAGGCTACTACCACATCGACTCGGTGGAGGGGCGTTGGAACACGGGCCGCGTGGAAAGCCCGAACCTCGGGTACAAGCCGCGATACAAGGAAGGTTACTTCCCGGTTCCGCCCACGGACAGCCAGCAGGACCTCCGCAGCGAGATGGTGCTCACCCTCGAGAAGATGGGCATCAGGGTCGAGGCGCAGCATCACGAAGTGGCCACCGGCGGCCAGGCGGAAATCGATATGCGGTTCATGCCCCTGGTTGAAATGGCGGACAAGCTGCTCATGTACAAGTACGTGATCAAGAACACCGCCCGCCAGCATAACAAGACGGTGACGTTCATGCCCAAGCCGCTGTTCAACGACAACGGGAGCGGCATGCACACGCACCTCTCCCTGTGGAAGGGCGGGGAGAACCTCTTTGCGGGCGACAAGTACGCAGGGCTTTCGGACATGGCGCTCTACGCGATCGGCGGTCTCCTGAAGCATGCGCCGTCGCTGCTCGCCCTTACGAACCCGACCACGAACAGCTACAAGAGGCTCGTCCCCGGGTTCGAGGCGCCGGTGAACCTGGCCTACTCGCGGCGAAACCGAAGCGCGGCCATTCGAATCCCGATGTACTCCACCTCACCCAAGTCAAAGCGCATCGAGTTCCGCTGCCCGGACCCGACCTGCAACCCGTACCTGGCCTTTTCGGCCATGCTGATGGCGGCTCTCGATGGCATCCAGAACAAGATCGACCCTGGCGAGTCGCTCGACAAGGACATCTACGATCTCCCCCCCGAGGAACTGGCCAAGGTTCCACAGACGCCCGGGACCCTGCGCGAGGCGCTCAATGCACTCGATGCCGACAATGCCTACTTGCTCAAGGGAGACGTGTTCACCGAGGA
>JAQYVQ010000644.1 GCA_030145435.1 Syntrophobacteria bacterium
CTGCTCGGCATGCGGCTCGTGGCCGGGCTGGGCCATCCCGGGTACCGGCACTATTTTTTCGAGATCTCGGAGAACGACCTGATCGCATTCTTCGAGTGGTCCGACGTCGAGCCGATCGAGGAGAAGGATCACGGCCGTCCGGTGAAGGGGCCGTTCGCATTCGACCACGTTTCGATCGGCGTGGAGACCGAGGACGACCTTTGGGAACTCAAGGACAAGCTTGTCGCGGCCGAGGTCTGGGTCTCCGAGGTGATCGATCACGGCTTCATCCACTCCATCTACGCCCATGACCCGAACGGCATCCCAATCGAATTCAGCCACAACGTGAAGGGCATCGACGTCCGCAAGACCCCCCAGATGGCGGACAAAGCGCCTTCCGCGATCACCCAGGAAGGGCCCGAGCCCCAGCCCGGCCACTGGCCGGCCGTTGCCTCGCCCACCCCCAAAGGGGAACGGAGCATCTACCCGGGAGCCGGCAGCGAGTACTTCCACGGCAAGAAGGCGAACGACTAGCCCCCGAATAACCTCCTTACCCAACCGACCAATCCCCTCCCCAATCGGCTAATCGGGGACAGCCACCGAATAACCCCCTTGCCTAACGGGCCGATGCGCTCCGTAATCGGGGACAGCCACCGAATTCCCTCCCGAAAATGGGGACAGCCACCGAATACTCCCCTTGCCTAACGGGCTGATGCGCTCCGTAATCGGGGACAGCCACCGATTGTTGTTGGCATGCTATTGGCATAGGTAGGGGTGAGAGATTACTGCGATAGGGGTTATCATGGCGCGCTTCGCAAGAATTGTAGTCCCCGGATACCCTCATCACATCACGCAGCGTGGTAACCGGCGCATGGGGGTTTTCTTCAGCAATGCAGATCGGACGGCCTACCTTGCGCACATGCGTACGGCCTGCGATCGCTATGGTGTAGAGATCTGGGCCTGGTGTCTGATGGGTAACCATGTTCACTGTGTTGCTGTGCCCAAGAAGGAAGATTCGCTGGCGCGTTGCTTCTCTGAAGCGCATGGCAAGTATACGCGGCGTGTCAATAAGCGGGAGGGGTGGACAGGGCATCTGTGGCAAGCCAGGTTCTGTTCCAGTGTGCTGGACGAACCTCACATGATCGCGGCAGTACGGTATGTAGAAAGGAATCCTGTGCGGGCCGGCATTGCGAGACTACCGTGGCGCTATCAATGGTCAAGCGCGCGGTGGCATACCGGCAGGGTGCGGACAGATCCGCTGATCAGTGGTGATGGTGTGTTGCAGGACTTGATCGAGGATTGGGAAAGATACTTGTTGGACGACGATGACCAGGAGTTTGTGGATCGTGTACGAACAGAATCCTTTGTGAACCGCCCCCTCGGCGGCGAGCCGTTTGTCCGGCTCTTGGAAAGGAGGTTTGGCAAAAGCCTAATTCGGAAGAAGCCCGGGCGCCCCGCGAGGGGAATGCGTTAACGGCTGTCCGCAAATTTACACATTTCGCTGGCGTTGGCATTCGGTGGCTGTCCCCGAATTAGGGTGGTAAGACCTTGGGGGAATTAGGTTTAATTCGGTGGCTGTCCCCGATTTGGAAGGACAGGTCTCGGTAGACGCCCTGGGTTGCTTCGGAGAGCAGGCGAAGGGCGGCCGAGAGTTCGGCGGCCGCGCTCTTTCCCATCTCTTCGAGGTCAGGGCTCGGCCTGCAGCGTTCCTCGCCGAGCCTGCAGTCGAGACGGAAGGGCACCATCCTCCCTCCGTTGAAGAGCTTCCCCTTCTCCACCTGGAGGCGGCCTGCCAGATCGACCGATCCCTGGATCTCGATGAGCCTGCCCTCGTAGATCGCAACGAGATTGTCGGTGTGGATGCTCCCTTCCCGCATGGTGAACCACCCGGCGGCCCGGTTCGCCGTGAGAAGACGCTCTTGCTCCGTGTGGATCAGGTCCTCCTCCTGCGGAACTGTTTCCTCCGCGTCGATCCCTTCCACGACATGTTCGAGTCTTTCGTCGAGGGCCAAGTGGTTCACATAGACCCGCGCCTTTGCCTCCAAGGTGGCAGCAGCCTCGGGCCAGGCCAGGCCCGTGCCCCGAAAGGCGAGGTTCGCGTCTGCAATTCCCCGGGCCTTTCCTTCGAGGCGAGGCGAGACCAGTCGGAGCAACTCGTCCATTTCCACGTGGTCGATTTGCAGGGTGCCATAGTATTGGTGAAGGCCTTTCTGCAGGCAGGCCTCGGAGAAGTCGGCCGAGAACGCGGCGCTGATCATTCCGGTGGTCGGCTGTATGACGACGGGGGCGATCGTAAGTTTCCGATCGCCGTAGAGGGCTTGTCCGTACACGCCCTTGACCGAGGTCCCGTGCACGGTCAGGTCCTTGCTGGCCACACGTGCCTTGAGCACCGCGCTTTCCCTCATTGCCCCCAGCCTGCCGGTAAGGGTGAGTTCCTTGATCTCGACCCGGCCGCCCAGGGCGTGCTCCTTCAGTACCGGCGATATCGTGGCCAGGGCCTCCAGGGAGACGATGTCCGTGGCCAGCCTCGCGTTCAGGAACGGCCTGGCCGGATCCCTGACCGAGCCCTCGACGGTCCATTCCGTGTCTCCCAGGTTGAGGAAGGCCCTTCCCACCCGGATTTCATCGGGACGGATGTGGGCGCGAACCCCCAGTTGCAGAGACACATCGGGTGGCTTGTCGAGAAGATCCTTGTAGGCAAGCCTCCCACGGGTCAGGTCAACGACAAGGATTCCCGTCGAGGCGGATCCCCTTTCCGACCAACTTGCCTTGACCGAAGCGGGCCCAGAGACCCGCAAGGTCTCCCCTGCCGCCGCCTCCAGCCCTGCAAGCTCGGCTGTCCCGGTCCAGCCGCCTTCCTGTTGTTCTATGTTCACACTGAGCCCGTCCAGGCTCACGGCGGTGCCCCCGAGGTTTGCTCGAGACACGCGGCCTTCCGTGAAACGAAGCGCGAGCCCTTCACACGTAACGCCCTCGGGCCGGGTCGTGCCAAAAGAGCCCTCGCGCAGCGCGGGCATTACGATTCGGCCCGGATCGATCTCGAGCCGCTCGGCGAGCACGGAGAGCTTGCCGGAAAGGGCGGCTTCCGGGAAGGCGAGAGAGCAGAAGGCCTGCCAGTTCTCCACCTTTGCAAGCAGGTCCCGGATCTGGATCTCCCCGGGGCCGTCCTCCTTCAGGCTCGTCGAGCCTGCCATGCCGATCTCCAGACCCGGTCCGGCCAGGTGGATCTCCGGAATCGACAGGACCCGGTCGGGCATCCCTTGGAGGCGAAAGGCCAGCTTCACCGGTTCGGCCACTGTTGCGGTCCGTTCCCGCCACTCGAGCACGGTCTCCTCGAGGTGAAGCGTCCCCTCCACCTGCAGGCCCTCCAGAGAGACGGCCCGCCCTCTGATCTCAGCCCCGACGATGGAGGACAGACGGAGAGGGCCCTTCTCGTCCCGGCGGCCCCAACGGAGGGTGCCCTTCCTGAGTTCTGCTTTAAAGGAAAGGTCCGGATCGACCCGGAGCGAGGCCCGCATCCCTGACATCACGGCCGAGGGCGCGGCAGCCAGGGATCCGTCCCGCATTTCCAGGCTTACACCCGTCAGTGTGAAGCCTGCGGGCAAAGGGACGAGCGCAGACAGGGCCTCGGGCCGAGGGGAAGCCGCGGCACCTCTTTTCCCAACCTGCGGGGCGCCGAGCCCTTTTGCAAGGGCCCCCACGATTCCCGCAAGCGCAGGGACTTCTCCTTCTGCCTGGTCCGAGCGAAAGACGGGTGATTCAACGATGAAATGGAGAGCGACCTGTCGGTCGGTGAGGTCTTCGAGAGAGGGTCGAAAGGTGAGCCGGCCTGTGGAGAGAAATGCATCGTGGCCGGCCTGCGTTCCCGATGCGAAGAGGCGAAGCTCGTCGACCGAAAGGCCGGGACCGTCGTTCCAAAACAGGCGGATCCTCGAAAAATCGACGCGCAGCGGGCGGATCCAGTCGTTCAGCGACCCTTTGAGCCTGTCTTCGAACGAGTCCCTCGGGAAGAAAAGGGCAAGCATCAAACAGCCCACCAGGATGGCTGCCAGCAAGATGCCCGTTGACCAAAGAAGGATGCGTGTCAAACGCATACGAGTTGTTCGTGAACGATTTGTGGATGGCCCCCCGGGCCCGGGAGGGCCCGAGGTGTTGGGAAGGCAGACTTCGATCGGGCGGGCCTACTCCTCTTCCTCCCCTTCCTCCTCCTCTTCGTCCCAGTCCTCCGGGTCGTCCTCCTCGTCCTTCTTGGCGCCCTTTTTCTCTTTCTTGTCTTCCTCTTCGTCGAGGTCGGCATCCAGCTTCACGTTCAGGTCCGGGGAGTCGAAGATCTGGGCGAACTCTTCCTCCGCGGTGATCGGCTGCTTGGCCTGGAGTTCCGCCTCCAACTCGGACAGAGGAACCTGTTCGACCAAGCCGTGTGCAATCTCGCGCAGTGCGATGACCGTAGTCTTGTCACCTTTTTTCTGCATCAGCGGTTTCGAGCCCATCTGAAGCTGACGGGCGCGACGCACGGCGGCATGCACGAGCGAGAAGGGACTTTCTACATTGCGAAGGCAATCTTCTACAGAAATGCGGGCCATGATTCCTCCTTCATACCGGTCGCACCGGGGACGGCGACCGGTGTGTGAAATTCACAACCGATCAAGTATAGACGATCCTGGCTAGAAAATAAAGTGAAATTGTGGTTGTATAGGGGGGGTCCGGGAGAACGACCGAGCGGAGCAAGGCGAAGATGGCGAAACAGCGCATGAACATCGGGGTAGTGCTGGGAGGGATGTCGGCCGAACACGAGGTCTCCTGGCAGTCTGCCAGGAACGTCATTCACGCCTTGGACCCGGAGGCGTACCAGCCCATACCGATCCTGATCGACAAGCAGGGGGACTGGCACCTTCTGGAGACCAAGGAGGTCTTCTCGGACGATCTTCTGGCTGCGCCTGACCCGAAACCGCTGCCCGGGGGCCGAAAAATCCTCCTGGCTCGGGACGCAGGGGCCCTCTTTCTCGTCCGGAAGGACGGCGGAACCCGGATGCACCGCCTGGACGTGGTCTTTCCTGCGGTCCACGGCCCCTACGGTGAAGACGGAACCCTGCAGGGCCTCTGCAAGATGTACCAGGTGCCCTTCGTCGGGCCCGGCGTGCTCTCCTCGTCGGTCTGTATGGACAAGGAAGTTATGAAGCGCATCCTCCTGGAACGTGGCATCCCGGTGCCCCGATACGTGGCTTATGACAACAGGGCAGGCAGCCGACCCGATCTCGAGCAGGCCCGCAGGAACCTCGGACTTCCTCTGTTCGTCAAGCCTGCCAACCTGGGCAGCTCGGTGGGGGTCACGAAGGTAGGCGCCATCGAGGACCTTGGGAAAGCACTCGCCCACGCATGGCAGTTCGACGACAAGGCAATCGTCGAGGAGTTCATCGAGGGCCGGGAGATCGAGTGCTCCGTCCTGGGTAACGAGGATCCGATCGCATCCGTACCGGGCGAGATCATCCCCAGCAGCGAGCATGGATTCTACTCCTATGATGCAAAATACCGTGACCCGGAGGGCGCGGACCTGAAGATACCCGCCGACCTGCCCGAAGATGTGACCGCGAAGGTCCAGGATCTTGCCGTGCGAAGCTTCGTTGCCCTGCTCGGGGAAGGGATGGCGCGGGTCGACTTCTTCGTCAAGCAGGACGGAAGCGTTCTGGTCAACGAGTTGAACACGATCCCCGGGTTTACGAACATCAGCATGTATCCAAAGCTTTGGGAGGCAAGCGGAATTCCCTGCCGCGAGTTGGTCCACAGGCTCATCCAGCTGGGCATCGAAAGGTTTCGCAGGGAAGCGGCAAAGAGCTGCGACTGGGATGCTCCACCCCCAGAGGGGTCTTGAAAAACATCGTGACGTCCAAGCCAGAATCCAGCGGAAACGCGAAGCGGAAGAAGCGCCGTCCCCCCCGTAGGCGCGCAGCGCCAAAGCCGATTCCAGGAGGTCCGAAAAGGCCTGACGCGAGGTTCGCAGCCATCCTCGCCCAGATCGGTGTCCCGGAGGACCAGCCCTTCCTGCCCGACCCGTTCCAGACCGAGGCGGTCGCCAGGCTCGAAACGACCGATGTGCTCGTTTCGGCCCCCACCGGGTCCGGTAAGACGTGGATCGCACAGCAGGCGATCAAGCAATGCCTGGACTCCGGCGGCCACGCCTGGTACGCATGCCCGCTGAAGGCCCTTTCGAACGCGAAGTTCGAGGAGTTCGGAAAGGCCTTCGGGCCTGAACGCGTGGGCATCGTTACCGGGGACCGTAAGGAAAACGGCCAGGCGCCGCTCGTCGTGGGCACCACGGAAATCCTCCGGAACCAGCTCTACGATTGCATGTGGCAGAAGACACCCCTGCCCTACGAACTGGTCATCCTCGATGAGGCCCACTATCTGGGGGAACGCGAGCGCGGAGTCGTCTGGGAAGAGACCCTGATCTACGTGCCCGCCTCGACACGTCTGCTGCTGCTTTCCGCCACGATCCAGAACACGAACGAACTCGCTTCCTGGCTCGACTCCATACGCGGCGTGGAATGCGCGGTGGTCGCCTCGGACGAGCGTCCGGTGCCCCTCTACCCGCTCTTTCTGTACCCGGACGGCCAGATCGGGATGCTGAGCGGAAAAAAGGGCCTGCTGCAAGATGTGGAACGATGCCTCGAGGCCCTTGGCCAAAGAAGAGGCAGGCGGCCGCCGCTGCCGCAGTACGACCAGATCATCGAGCGTCTGAGGCGGTACAAGCTGCTGCCCGCGATCTTCTTCCTCAAGTCGAGGGCAGAGTGCGACCGGGCCATCACCCAGTTTGGCCCGAAACGCATCGATCCTGAAGAGCAGGCGGCATTCCAGAGAGATCTGGACGATTGCCTCGAGCGGTATCCGGCCCTGAAGGACCACCGGGCAATGCCCTACATCGTGGAAGGGCACGTGGCCTCCCATCATGCGGGCCATCTGCCCTACTGGAAGGTGCTGGTCGAACAGATGATGGTCAAAGGGCATCTGGACGCCATCTTTGCCACCTCCACCGTTGCAGGCGGCGTCGACTTCCCGGCCCGGACCGTGGCGCTCTCCCAGAGCGACCGCTTCGACGGCAAGGAGTTTCAGGACCTCTCGGCAACCGACCTTCAGCAGATGATCGGAAGGGCGGGAAGGCGGGGGAAAGACCGGGTCGGGTTCGCCCTGGTCATCCCCGGCCCGTTCAACAACCCGAAGCTGATACACCAGCGGCTCCGCTCCCCCCCGGATGCGATCGAAAGCCAGATTCGGATCAACTTCTCGATGGTGCTCAACCTGTTGCAGTCACACGCCTCGGAGGAGGTTCGGGTGCTGATCGACCGGTCCCTGGCCGCCTTTCAGCAGGCCCGCCGGTTGGAGGCACGCAGGAAGCGGGGAGGGCGCGTGAAGAAGGACAAGGTCGATGTGTGCGAAGCCCTCTGGCAGGATTTCCTGAGGCACAAGGACTTCCTCCAAGGGACAGGGTTCGTAGACGATGAGGACAGGCTTACGTGGGAAGGGCAGTGGGCGGCCGCGCTTCGGCTGGATCACCCGTTGCTTGTGGCCGAGGCGATCCGGAAGGGTTCCTTCGAGGGGGCCCCGCCCGAGCTCGTTGCCGCGATGATCGCGACCTTCGTGGTGGACAGCGATCGGAGCGAGGAACTGGACAGGTCCCTCACCGTTCGGGCGCGGGACCTCTCCCGGCGGCTGGACCGCATGAAGAAGGACCTTGGAGAATTGAGCAAGCGGATGAAGGACAGTGGATTCGAGATCTCGGAGATCCCGGTGTGGCCCGCCCTTGCCGCCTTTCTCTGGGCCAAAGGCGTGAGCTGGACGGCCTTGCTCCGTGCCGTACCGCTGGAGGAGGGCGCCATGTCCATGATGATCATGCGCACGGCGGACCACCTGAACCAGATCGTCGGCCTCCGCCGGTCCCACCCAGAGCTTGCCGAGACTGCCGCCGAGGCGATCCCGCTCATCTACCGCGAACCTGTGTGGATGTGACGGGCGGTTCGGCTCGCAGATGAGGCTCTTCTCTCATTGTGCGCCCGGCGATTTTGAAAGGCGCGATCGGATCGGGTCCGGCGTTGCCACCGATAATATCCTGAATGTTGGCCTGGTTCTCCAGCTTGCGGATAAGATTTCTTGCCGCAGCCTCCCAGGTGAACTGCCGTGCGCTTCGTCTTGCCGCTTTTCGAATTCTCGTGCTTTCCTCGGGGTGCTCCCGCAAGTACATGACATGGTCCGTGATCTCCAGAGGGTCCGAGGACTCCAACACGAAGGCGTTGACAAAGGGGATGGCATAGTCCTCCCCGGTGCAGCCCGTGAAGGCGACACCGCCCGCTGCCATGGTCTCCAGTCCCACGATCCCGAAAGGCTCGTGACCGCTGTTGGCAAGTACGCCATCCGCAGCGTGGTAGATCACCCGAAGAAAAGCAAGGGGCAAGGGAGACCTGAAATTGACAAACTCTGCCCGGCCCGGCCCCTGAAGTGCAGCCACATAGCCGACGGGAGTTTCTCGGTCTACCTGGGCCTCGCGGACCTCGAGGCCCAGGTCGCGCGCGTGGTCCATTACGTGCTGGCCGTAGGGCTCGATCCCTCCTCTGGCCACGAGCGTTGCCTTCACGCCTCTCTGTTTGAGTTCCGCCGTCGCCTCGATCGCCGAATCCCAGCACTTGTCCGGGTCCCAGCGGGCCACCTTGCAGAGGATGGTTTCTGCCTTGAGCGCATCTTGTACGCCTCTGGCTTGGCCCTCGTCGACCTTCTCGAGAAGGCTCTTCGGAATCCCGTTCGGAATGACGAGCGGATTGAGGCCCATTTCCCACATGAGGTGTTTCATGTAGCGGCTCACCGTCGTGATCGTGGAGCAGCGGGTGAGCCTCTCCCAGTGGATACGGTGGAAGGAGTAAGTGTTATTGGCGTTCCAGAACATCAGCGCACGGTCTCTCCGACCGTGTGCCTCGAGCAGGTCGCTGATCCGACACATCGTCTCTGTGGTCTGCCACTCCTCACCCAGGATCGCTACATTTTTCTCACGCCTCAGCGTAGGCGTGAGGATCCGGTCCATCACATACCCAGGAATGGACTCGTTGAAATCAAAGACCTTCTCGTCCTCCCCGTCATAGACACCGTTCGGGTGATAGCGGCTGATCCACTGGCACCATCGGTGCAGCACAAGCCTTCCGCCTTTGCAGCTTTCCTCTCCATTGAGCCAGGGATCTCCGATGAAGAAAAGATGCGTCCGGAACCCCATGTTCGAAAGCGTGGACGAGAGGTGGTTCACACGTACGCCCAACCCACCTGCCATTGAGTACCTGTCAGGCCCCTCGAAAGAGAGGATGACGAATTCGGTGTTCTCCGGCGTCAAATGTGGCAGTGTTGGCAAAGGAACCTTCCCCTGCACGGATTCCGTTGTGTTGGCTCCCTTATCGTTTATCCGAAGAGGAGAAGGGATGTCAAGAGAAATCACAACATATGGGGGTCAAGAGATAGATAGCCTCAAGATATTGTGCTTCTTCGCTGTCAATTTCAGCTGCCCCACATTTCCTGTGTTGCTCTGGTTGACACGTTTTTTCTCCTTCCCCTATAGTGCCCTTACCCGAAACAGGATTCCGCTCCACGAAGGAGGTGAAAATCCGATGAAGACGTTGATCATCTATTTTTCTCAGACCGGGTTCACGCGCAAGGTGGCCGAGCAGATCCGGGACGGCGTCGCGGAGGTTTCAGGACACTGCGATCTCACGACTCTCACCGACGTGAAGCCCGAATCGTTGGCCGACTACGATCTGGTCGGCCTTGGCTGCCCGGTATTCTATTACAACGCGCCCTTCAACGTGCGCGACTTCATGCAGGGGCTGCCCGAGTTGGTGGACAAGCAGTGGTTCGTGTTCTGCTCGCACGGATCGGTGATGGGGAACACGCTGATCCTGATGGCAGAGGCCTTGATGAAGAAGGGGATCCGGGTCGTGGGCTATCACGACACGTACGCGGATGGCACGATTCCATTCTACCCGTACCCCACCCTGACCACGGGCCACCCGGATGAGCGCGAATACGAGGAGGCGCGCGCCTTCGGGCGAGAGGTGGCCGAGCGAAGCCGGCGCATCGCCGGTGGAGAGGACAGCCCGGTTCCGGAAGCGGAAGAAAAGAATCCGGAGTGGACCCAGCAGGCCGAGACGTTCTCCCTCGATTTCTTGAGCCAGGTCATGCCGCGCATGCGCATCAACGAGGAGAAGTGCATCCAATGCCAGGAGTGCGCGGAGAACTGCCCGGTGGGCGGGATCGATGTCGAGGCAGACCCTCCCCGCATCCAGGACCCGTGCATCTACTGCTGGAACTGCGCGAAGATCTGCCCAGAGCTTGCCATCGAGGCGGACTGGGACGGCGTGGTTTCTATTGCACCGCAGAACTATGCCCGCTATCGGGAGGTGCTCGAAGAGGCAGCGGCCCGGGGAGAGTTCCGCTGGTTGATGGACCCCGATTCCCTCGACTTCGAAGACCCGCTCTACAAGCAGCGCAAACGGCAGATCAAAGGCAAGTGAGAAAGAGAGGTGCGTCCCCTCTTCTCTTTTCAACACAAGCCGTCATTCCTGCAAAGGCAGGGAATCCCTCAGCACACTGAAATTGCATCGTCCCCTCTCCCCAGAGGGGAGAAGGAATCCTACAATGCCGAAGGATTGCCGCGTTACCGCCGCAGGCTATTCTTCTGACATGAACTCGCGGATGTACTTGGCGACCAGCTCCGGCTTTTCCTCCTGCAGGAAGTGGCCGGCAAAGGGGATGACCTCCATCCGGCGGGCCCCGGCGATGTCGTCATAGAGCTTCCTGCCCCAGGAAACATTCAGCCACCGGTCGTTGCCCCCCCACACGATCATCGTTGGACGGTCGAACTCGCCGAACTTCCTCGCCGCCTCCAGGGTGTACCGACAGTCGCCTGCAAGCGTGAAGAGCCGGAACTGCTCGAACTTGTCCGGGCCCAT
>JAQYVQ010000518.1 GCA_030145435.1 Syntrophobacteria bacterium
TACTGGAGCACGAAGGCCCTTTCTCCGTGGGTTGCACTGTCCAGCCCTTCAAGCTCCTCTTCATCGCTCACCCGCAGCCCGCCGGTCACAACCTTGGTGATCGAAGCCAGGACAAAGGTGGCCACCGCTGCGTAGACGATCGTCGCTGCGACGCCGACCAATTGGATGACGACCTGCTTCGGGTTGCCGTACAGCAGACCGGTGCCTGCCTCGTTGATGGCAGGGTTTGCGAAGATGCCGGTCGCGATGGCGCCCCAGATTCCGCAGAGCCCGTGAACGCCGAAGGCGTCCAGGGAATCATCGAATCCCAGTTTCGGCTTCAGGACGGCCACCCCCAGGTAGCCCAAGAGGCCGGAGCCGATTCCGATGGCAAAGGCCCCGGAGAGATCCACGAAGCCCGCAGCCGGCGTGATTCCCACGAGCCCGGCGACCAGTCCGGAGGCAAGGCCCAGGAGGGTCGGCTTCTTCTGGACGACCCACTCGACAAACATCCATGTCAGGGCCCCGACGCAAGCGGACGTGTTCGTGACCAGGAACGCGGACGCGGCGATGCCGTCGGAGGCCAGCGCACTGCCGGCGTTGAAGCCGAACCACCCGAACAGGAGCATGGCGGCGCCGGCGGATGTCAGTACGATACTCGAGGGAAACATCGTTTCCTTGCCGTACCCTCTCCTCTTCCCTAACATTATCGCGAGAACGAGGCCCGAGACGCCCGCGTTGATGTGCACCACGGTGCCTCCGGCGAAGTCGAGGGCTCCGTGATTGCCCATCCATCCTCCGCCCCACACCCAGTGGCAGACAGGCGAGTAGACGAAGATCAACCAGAGTATGGCAAAGACCAGCCAGGAAGAGAACTTCATCCGTTCCACCACAGACCCGCTGATCAGGGCAACCGTGATGCCGGCAAAGGTCATCTGAAAGACGATGAACAGATAGGCCGGAATGGTCCCGGACAGATCGTTGACCCCGATGCCTTTCAGGAAGAAATGAGACAGGTTGCCCACGACGCCGCCCACATCCGGGCCGAAGGCGAGGGTGTACCCGCAGATCATCCAGAGAACAGACCCGATCACGTACGAGGTGAAGCTCAGCCCGACGGTGTTAAGGAGGTTCTTCGATCGCGACATTCCGCCGTAGAACAGGGCAAGCCCCACCGGTGTCATGAACATCACCAGGGCCGTTGCAACGATCATCCACGCCGTGTCGCCGGAATCCAGGGTGGGTTCCTCCCCGGCGGACACGTTCGTGGCCACCAGCAGAAGGAAGACGATGAGACTGAGTACGATTCGTTTGTTCTTCATTTCTATGACCTCCACCTCATATGGCATCTTTGCCCTGTTCTTTGGTCCGTATTCGATAGGCCGCCTCGATGGGGAGCACGAAGACCTTTCCGTCCCCTATCTTCCCGGTGGATGCGTGCTCCAGGATCACCTCCACAACCTTGTCCACCATGTCGGCAGCCACAACGATCTCCACCTTGACCTTGGCCACGAAATCGACGGTGTACTCCGCCCCGCGGTAGATCTCCGAATGTCCCTTCTGGCGCCCGAATCCCTTGACCTCGCTCACGGTCATCCCCGTGATCCCGAGCGAGGAGAGGCCCTCTTTCAGGTCCTCCAACTTGAACGGCTTGATGATCGCCTCGACTTTGCGCATATCGACACCTCCTTGTGGTTTGTTTTGCGATCAGCTTCCATGCATACTACAAGAGCCGTGCCAGGAGAGTGTCGTCGGGCAAGGGCCGTTATTAACTGTTTGATATGGCAGTGAAATCTTCAGGAAGGCGGGATGAATCCGAACGGGTGGGGGAGAAAAAAAGACAACATAAATGTTGGGCAGCAAAAAATATACTACAAAATTGTTATTTCTGTGGATCGATGATCACCTTCATTGAGTCCTGTTCCGTCGGGTGGGTGAGGAGGTGAAAGCCTTCGACCGCCTCGGCCAGGGGAAGGCGGTGGGTGATCATCTCGTTGACAGGCACCCTCTTGGAACGGATCAGGTTGAGTGCGGCAATCGAGTCGGCCGGGGGGGCTGCATAGGAGCTCGTGAGGGTGATCTCGGTGCGCCAGAAAAGGTCGTTCACAGGTACGGGGATCTTATCGTCTTCGCGGGCACCGGCAAAGAAGAGCACCGTCCCACCTCTTTCGACGGAGTGGAGGGCCTGGGAAATCCACTTGGCGCGGCAGATGATCACCAGATCTGCCAGCATGCCGTCGTTCAGCGCCCGCAGCTGTTCCGGAACGTTACGGTCCGTTGCGATGACGGCATCGGCGCCGAATCTCTTGGCCATCTCGAGGCGAAACGGAATCGTGTCCATCGCGATGATCCGGCCCGCACCCATCGCCCGGGCGGCTTGGATGTGGAGTTGGCCGGAGATGCCGCACCCTACGACGAACACGGTGTTCCCCGGTCTCAGCCTCGCGACCCTCTGCCCCCGAATAACACATCCCAGGGGCTCGACGAAGGTCGCATCTTCGTAGGAGACCTCCTCGCCGAACTTGAACACGCCCCGGTCCACGTTGATCGAGGGGACCCGGACGAATTCGCAGAAGCCTCCGGGATCAAAGTTCGTGGACTGCAGGGTCCTGCAGGCGCTGTGGTGGCCATTTACGCAGTAGTGGCAAGTGTTGCAGGGTACGTGGTGGGCAACCGAAACCCGATCGCCCGCGCGGTAGGTCTGCACATCTTTGCCGACCTCGACCACTTCGCCCGCCACTTCGTGGCCGAGGACCAGGGGGGCCTTGTGGAGCCGATACCACTCCATGCCGTCGCTGCCGCATAGCCCGCTCGCCTCGATGCGGACCAGGATCTCGTCCGGCCCGATCCCCGGGACCGGCCTCTCCTCCACACGTACGTCCCTGTTGTTGTACCACATCGATACCCGCATGATGCGCCCCTATTTTTTCCCCTTCTTCTTGCCCGGCTCTTTCTGCCTCAAGTCCTGGTAGAGCTCGTAGGCTTCCTTGGGCTTCATCTTCTCGTGCACGACCTTACCGACCGCCTTGATCATGGCGATCGGGGTGTCGGACTGGAAGATGTTCCGGCCCATGTCGACGCCCGAGGCACCCTGATCGACCGCGTTGTACGCCATGGTGAGTGCGTCCAACTCGGGGAGCTTCTTGCCGCCGGCCATCACGATCGGCACGGGACAGGAAGAGGTGACCGTATCGAACCCATCCTCGATGTAGTAGGACTTTACGAAATGGGCACCCAACTCGGCGCACATCCTGCAGGCAAGCCGGAAGTAGCGTACATCCCGGGCCATGTCCTTACCGACCGCTGTGACGGCCATCACGGGGATCCCGTACTGGTTTCCCAGGTCCACGAGCTGGGTCATGTTCTCGATCGACTGGGTTTCGTACTCGCCGCCGATAAAGACCTGTACGGCCAGTGCGCACACGTTCAAGCGGGTCGCATCCTCCATGTCCACGGCAAGCCTCTCGTTCGAAAGCTCCTTCAGGATGCTCGGGCCGCCGCTGGCCCGAAGAACGATCGCCTTGGTGAACGACGATGGGATGACTGTGCGCAGGATGCCCCGGGTGAGCATGAGGGCATCCGCATACGGGAGGAGGGGAACGATGGAGAGGTCGATGCGCTCCAGCCCGGTGGTCGGGCCCTGGAAATACCCATGGTCCACGGCCAGCATCACGGTTCGCCCGGATTTCGGGTTGAAGATGCGTGCCAGCCGGTTCTGCATGCCCCAATCCAGGGCTCCCGATCCCTTCAGGAAGAATCC
>JAQYVQ010000007.1 GCA_030145435.1 Syntrophobacteria bacterium
AAAAGAGCCGGCACCCCAACGGCTCGTATCCGAACGTCCGCCTCAGACCGAAACGAAGCCAGACGAACCGGCCCCCGAGGAGACGAATGTCGACGAGCCGGGCCCTGTCGAGAGAACCGACGATTCCCTGGTTGCAGGGGGAGCAGAGCAGACGCCCGAGGTCCCCGAAAACGTTTCCGATGAGCCTGTCGACGAGACCGTGCACATCGTGCAGGAGGGGGAGAACCTCTCCACCATCGGGCAGGAGCATGGGGTTTCCTGGCTTGCCCTGGCAGCATTGAACGGCATCGAGTCACCGGGCACCATCTACGTGGGCCAACGGCTCAGGATCCCCGAAATCTCCGAAACGACAGAAACATCCCTCCCGACGACCGAGGTCACGCACAAGGTGCAGAGAGGAGAGAATCTCTACCTGATCGGACGGTTGTATGACCTGAGTTGGGAACAGGTTGCCCAGGCCAACGGAATCACCCATCCCTCCCTCCTCCACGTAGGGCAGGTTCTTAAGATCCCGGTAGCAGAGGGCGGCCCGGAGCATTAGCGCTCGGGTGCTTGACAATGGGACCACCAGAGCGTATAAGTATCGTTCAAGTAAATCTAGGAGTGTAGTTCATGCAGATGGACGGGCGAACAACCTACTATTTTTTCTGGCGCTTCTATTTTAGAAGCGTCTGCCCGGTCGACTAGGCCCTAGAGCAAACGACCCCGGGTAGACGAGAGGCATGTCTACTCGGGGTTTTTTAATATAATTGCACCAAGGCCCCGAGAGACAGACTCTCGGGGCCTTTTTTTGTGGCGAGGGGTCTTCGTACACACCCCTTTCGAGGGCGTCCACAGACACCCCCTACGGAGGAGATGGAAACATGATACTGGTCCTGCAGGAAGGAATCACAAGGGAGGAAAAAGGCCGCCTCGACACCAGGCTCGAAGGCCATGGCTGTATCGTCCGCGAGATCTCGACCCACGAGCTTGGCGTCGTAGGCGCCGCAGGGAGGACGGAGAAGGATGCGGGCTTCTTTGAGGATTTGCCCGGTGTCGAGAGGGTCATCCCGATCTCCACATCCTTCAAGCTGGTCAGCCGACGAATGCACCCGAAAGACACGGTTGTGAGGGTGCGAGACGTGGAGATCGGCCGCAATCAGATCGTGGTCGTTGCGGGCCCCTGCGCGGTGGAAAGCAGGGAGCAGGCCTTTGCCACCGCCGGGGAGGTCAGGCGATACGGCGCGGTGCTGTTCCGGGGCGGGGCCTTCAAGCCCAGGACTTCGCCCTACTCGTTCCAGGGCATGGGCGTGGAAGGCCTGAAGATATTGGCCGACGTGAGGGAGGAATTCGGTCTCCCGGTCGTCACGGAAATGACTTCCACGGACCAGGCAGACATCATGGTCGAATACGTGGACGTGGTACAGATCGGCGCGCGGAACATGCAGAACTTCGAACTCCTGAAGTGCGTGGGCCGAATCGGAAAGCCGGTCCTCCTGAAAAGGGGGCTCTCCGCAACGATCGAGGAATGGCTCATGTCGGCGGAATACATCTTCTCCGAGGGCAACGATCAGGTCATCCTGTGCGAAAGGGGAATCCGAACGTTCGAGCGTTATACGCGGAACACCCTGGATCTGTCGGCCATCCCGATCATCAAGGAACTGAGCCATCTTCCGATCATCGTCGACCCGAGCCACGCCACGGGCATGCGGGAGAAGGTTGCGCCCATGGCCAGATCCGCCATTGCTGCGGGGGCGGATGGCCTGATGATCGAGGTCCACCACGATCCGGACAAGGCCCTTTCCGACGGAGCGCAGAGCCTGTATCCGAAACAATTCGGACAACTCATGCGGGATATCTACGTCATCTCGCCCGTGGTGGGAAAGCAGCTCGATTTCGCATACAGCAAGAAGGGCCGAACCTCAGAAGAAGGCTGCGAGGAACCCGACAGGGAGAAGAAGCGGGCCGCCTTTCTGGGCATGGAAGGCACCTTCAGCCACAAGGCCTGCAACCAGTTCTTCGGCAACAAGGTCTCCGCGGTATCCCTCACCTCCTTCCGATCGATCTTCGAGGCCGTGAAGACCGGAGAGGTGGACTTCGGGGTGTTGCCCCTGGAGAATTCACTCACAGGCAGCATTCACGAGAATTACGATTATCTTCTCGAGTATGACTTGAGAATCGTCGGCGAGGTCACCCTGCGGGTCGTGCACAATCTGATCGGCCTTCCCGGAACGAAGAAGGAGCAGATCCGCCGAGTCCTGTCTCACCCGCAGGTCTTCCAGCAGTGCCGCCTGTTCCTGGAACCCCACCACGAGGAGTGGGCGCTCGTTCCCGTGACCGACACGGCCAAGGCGGTGCGACTGATTCGGGAATCGGGCGACCCGACCGATGCAGCTATCGGGAGCCAGGAGGAGGCGAGCATCCACGACATGGAGATCATCGAAGAGGGGATCGAGACAAACCCGAGAAACTTCACCCGCTTCGTCGTCATCGGCAGGGAGCCTCTCCCAAAGAGGCCACGGAGCAAGTCTTCCCTGATCTTCTCAACGGTCAACCAGGCGGGTGCATTGTACCGCCCTCTGAAGGTCTTTGCCGATCAGGGGATCAACCTCGTCAAGCTCGAGTCGCGACCCATCCCCGGCAAGCCCTGGGAGTACATGTTCTACGTGGACCTGGAGGAGGATGTGGAATCGCCCGGGTTCGAGCCGGTAATGAAGAGCCTCGACGAGAACACCGACTACTTGAAGGTTTTGGGGAGCTATTGAAAGAGTTGGAGGGCTTTCTTATACTTTGACAAGGGGAGGAAACCTTGAAGATCGAAGAATTGGGTGACCGCTATTTCCCGGTGGCCATGGTCAACATCACGAATCGATGCACCCTCAAGTGCGTCCACTGTTTCGTGTATCGCGACGGAAACCCGAACGTCCCTGCCAAGCCGTACGAAGAAATGGACAAGGCGACCATGCTCGAGACCCTCGCACGCCTTCGGGACAGGCACCGTATCCACGCCATGGTCTGGATGGGCGGGGAGCCGATGCTGAGGAAGGACGTGCTGACCGAGGGCATTAAGCTCTTCCAGGAGAACACGATCGTCACGAACGGAACGATCGATCTCGTTGACTTCGGGCCCTGCGTTTACGTGGTCTCCCTGGACGGACCCGAGTCGGTCAACGACCCTGTTCGCGGGAAAGGGAGCTTCCTGAAGGTGATGCGGACCCTGGAACGCATCCCGGAGAACTTTACGCCCACGGTTCAGGTTCAGTGCGTCGTGAACAGGATGAACGAACATCACCTGGAGGAGCTTCTCGCAGCTGTTGTCCACACCAAGGTCAAGGGAATGACTTACACCTTTTACATCCCGCGACAGAACGACACGTCCGATCTCGCATGGAGATCCCTCGAGGAGCGGGAACCGGCCGTGCGCAGGGTCGTGGAGCTGAAGAACCGGCACCCTGACTTTGTCTGGAACACCCTGGAAAGCCTGGAGCTCATGCTGCCGGCCCACTCGAAGGCCGTGACCGACAACTGCCTCTCCAAGAAGTTTCTCCTGCCCCTCTACCTGGAGGGAAAGGAGTTCGAAGTGCCCTTCTGCTGCGCGGGGAACGATGCGGATTGCGACCTGTGCGGCATGTGGGGGGTCTTCCACTTCGCGGCAAAGGTAAAGAGCGGCGACCCTACACGCTACTTCCCGGACTCCTTCGGCTCCCACGCGGGCGGAGTCAGCTGAAGGTCCGGTTTCCCTTGCATTGCTTTCGCAATGCGATTAACCCTGGAACCCACAATGCTACAGATCACAGAACGTGATACGACGGAGGCACTTCAATTCACCTCCGACCTCATTGATGAGATCGGACCACGCCTTGCAGGCACCCCCGCGTGTCTTCAGGCAGCGGAACGGATCCACGATGAACTCGCCTCGGTTTGTGATTCGGCCAAGATTGAGTCCTTTTCTTTTCACCGCGAAGCGTTCCTGAGTTTTACGAAAGTGTTTTTCTTCGCTTATCTATCGGCGATTCCTGTATTGATCTTCGGAGGCTATTGGTTCGTTCCGGCCATCCTGGGTCTGCTGTTTGGGTCTGTTTTTGCCCTGACGGAATTCCTGCTGTATCTGACTCCCTTTGACAGGTTTTTCCCAAAGCACTGCGGATATAACGTAAGCGGGCTCATTGAACCGGCCGGGGAAGTGAAGCAGCAGATCGTCGTCTCCGGGCACCACGACAGCGCGTACGTCTTCAATTTCTTCAAGAAACATCAGAAGCTGTATGCCCCTCGCATCATTCTTGGGCT
>JAQYVQ010000093.1 GCA_030145435.1 Syntrophobacteria bacterium
CGCCGGAGATCATCTCCGCAGTGTAGGTCAGCTCCCGGGCTTTTCCTTCTCCCACCCGACCAGGCAGGCGCCGGCTCATTCCCCAGGTGCATCTCAGTCCCCAGCGCGTGTGAGTGTCCCCGAATCGTGCTTCATCGGCGGCAACGATGAAATCGCAGGCCAGCGCCAGTTCCAGGCCGCCGGTAAGACAAAATCCATTGACCATGCCGATCACCGGTTTGGGAACGTCTTCGATAGCGCACTGGAGGTCCCGGGCTGCATTGTTCAAATCATCCCCCACATCGGCGCCCGCCGGTTTTTCCAGGGCCTTGAGGTCCACACCGGCACAAAAGGCGCGACCGGCACCCGTCAACACGATTACGCCCACTTGATTGTCCTGGCCCGCTTCTTGAACTGCACTGTGAAGTTCGGACAGAACTTTCGGCGTCAGGGAGTTCAGGGCGTCGGGCCGATTGATGACGATTTTTGCGATGCCCTGGTCCACCTCGTAAAGAATGTCCTGATAGTCCATGGGTACCTCCTAATCGGTCCAGGTAACGGTGTGGTTGCAGATCGGGTCCCCGTCGACCAGCGTCTGGGTGCGCGAGAAGGTTATGTTCGGGTGGTAGCTCTCCCAGAAGAGGTAGTCGCCGTAGCACAACCTGTCCGCCAGGGGCAGGAGGCCTATGTCCCGAGACACCTCGTTAATGAAACACCGGGTGACCTGCATGGAGGCGGAGTTCCCCTTCGGTGGACACGCTTCAGAAACGATATTGGTGTCCTTCGAGATCATCTCCGCCCAGAGATGGCGCAAGATGTACTCCTTGGTCAAACGGTTCGACGGGGGAATGACGTTGCCGATGAACTTGAGCGTAGGTGCTTTGGCGATCGCCTCGAAGAGCGCCCTGGCCTGTTCCTCGCTTCGCGTCTTTTCCAGATAATCGTATATGAGTTTCAGGAAATACAGCTTGAACCAGACACACTGTTTCCCCTTTTCAGGGTAGAGCCCCTCCCCGCTCCAGATCGCCGCCAGTTGTCTCCTGGCAGCAAAGGCCATGGCTCGGGTCCCCTCCACCCACCCCAGGGTTCTCGTGATGGCGACCACACCGGCCATGATCTCTTTGAAATCTCCGTACCTCAACGAGAGCATTACCTTCACCGCACTTCCTCCTCTTTCCTTTCCATCCGGGACACGAGTTGCCCCTCACTCTACATGAATCGCCCGGCGCAAAAAAGGGGACGCAGCGGGGTTTCTATAATGATCTGCTGAATTTCATAATTTTCCCTTGACGTGTTACGTGTTCGCAAATAGTATCTTGAAGACAGGAAGAACTTCACTATTCACGATATCGCAAGGGTGTTCAACGATGGCAGCGAAGAAGAAGGGCCGCCCGGACGACCGGGCGAATGCAGGAACCTCGGAGGAATCCGAGCTCGTAAATTTGTCCCGTGGCCTATCGAACGGAAAGTCAAGAGAGACCGGCGCCATCCTCAGCCATACGACCCTCTCTGTTTGGGCGGCCACGTTCATCCTGTGCAGCGTCCTCGTCTTCGGTCTCCATCAGGTCAGGGGCAAGTTGGATGGAATCCAGGCAGCGTTGGAACAGTCTGAGCAAGACAAGAAGCTGTTGCTCGAAGGGATGGACGAACTTCTGGTGAGAACAGAGCAACCTGACCGCGTGGCAGAAATCGAATCCCCACCCCAGGAACCGCCTAAAGAGAAGAGTGAATCGAAGAGCGAATCGAACAACCTTGCGACAAAATACAAGATCTACTATCGCACAAAGGCAGGAGAGGATCTGACCCAAGTCAGTAAGAAATTCGGCGTCTCCGAGGATCAGCTGCGCCTCTGGAATGCCCTCAAGGCAACCAATTCGATCATCCCCGGGCAGGTACTCGTCATCAACAAGAGCACAGGGGCGGACAAGCCTGTCGTTGTGGCCAAAGCACCGTCCCCTCCTGAAACCGAAAGGGTGGAGAAGACAGAGGAGCCGGCCGCAAAAGAGCCGGCACCCCAACGGCTCGTATCCGAACGTCCGCCTCAGACCGAAACGAAGCCAGACGAACCGGCCCCCGAGGAGACGAATGTCGACGAGCCGGGCCCTGTCGAGAGAACCGACGATTCCCTGGTTGCAGGGGG